>NZ_JBSVWF010000016.1:0-104464 GCF_054071635.1 Pseudomonas sp. SDO52101_S400
GGATCAAGTGTGGGAGCGGGCTTGCTCGCGAAAGGGCTGTCATGGGCGATAAAGATGCGCATGCCCTGCGCGATACAGCGACGACTCGCTGAAGTGATCGCTGCCCAGCACCCGTCCGACCAGAATCAGCGCCGTACGCCGGAAACCTTTGGCGGCCACCTTCGCGGCGATATCGTCCAGCGTCCCCACTACCCAGTCCTGATCCGGCCACGTCGCCCGGTGAATCACCGCGATCGGGCAATCTGCGCCGTAATGCGGCAGCAGTTCGGCGAGGATCTTCTCCAGATGATTGACCCCCAGATGAATCGCCATGGTCGCCCCGTGTTGCGCCAGGCTGCCCAGTTCCTCCCCGGCGGGCATTGCGGTCTTGTCCGCGTATCGCGTCAGGATCACGCTTTGCGAGATGTCCGGCAGCGTGAGCTCGGCGCCCAATAGAGCAGCGCAGGCAGCGGTGGCGGTGACGCCGGGGATGATCTCGAACGGGATGTCCAGCTCGCGCAGATAACGGATCTGCTCGCCGATGGCGCCATACAGGCTCGGATCGCCCGAATGCACGCGCGCTACATCCTGGCCCTTGGCGTGGGCGGTCTTGATCAGGTCGATGATTTGTTCCAGATGCAGTTCGGCGCTGTTGGCCACGGTTTCGGCGCAATGACCTTCCAGTACCGCCGCCGGTACCAGCGAGCCTGCATAGATGATCACCGGGCAGCTGCGAATCAGTCGCTGGCCTTTTACAGTGATCAGTTCCGGGTCGCCGGGGCCGGCGCCGATGAAGTAGACGGTCATCGTTGAGTCCTGTGAAAAACAAGGGCAGGTCGGTGCTTCACAAGCTCTTCAGATGAAGAACGCTCATGATCGAAAGCGGGAATTATCGGGATTTTACGCCGCGCCGGCCAATGCCAGTGTTGCCTGAGCGTACTTTTGCCGGGAAATCAGCAGTTTTGCCGGGGCCTGAATCAACTGTTCGGCGAGCGCCAGTGCGGCACTTTCCGCCACGCCGTAGCAGCCGGTGCGTTCGAAGGCGATTTGCGAATGGTGGCTGAGTCGTTGCTGGTAACTGGCCAGTTCTTCACTACTGAAGTACAGCAAGGGCAGCGCCAGTTGTGCCGCCAGTTCTTGCAGGCCGGGTTCGTCGCGTTTGAGGTCGATACTGGCCAGGGCCTTGACGGTTTCCAGTTCAATGCGATGAGCCTGCAGGGCCTGGTCGAGCAGCGCGCGCAGCGTACTGGCCGGGCAGCCGCGCTGGCAGCCCAGGCCGACCACGAAGGTCGGCGCTGCGCTGTCATCGGTCATGCGTGGTATTGACCATCGCTTTTGCGGCGGAACAACCAGGCGCTGATCAGGCCCAGGGCCAGCCAGAACGCTACGTTGGTCAGCTGCGAAGCGATTTTGAACTGAGCTTCCAGTGCTTCCGGAGCGAGCATCGAGTGCACTTCCGGTTGCGGGGCGCCAATCACGTGCGGCACAGCGAGGATCGCCACGCCGAGGATCTTCAGCAGCCAGTTGCCACCGAACGCGATCAACGCCAGGCCGACAGCGGTCGAAGCGGCGGTGCCGATCCACCACATCTGCCGCGACGCCAGGTCCGCGGCGGCGGTGCCCGGCAGTTCAGGCGGCAAGCCCAGTGTCGGCGCGAGGACGAAAGTCGCATAACCGGCCAGCCCCCAGAGCAGGCCTTGCGAGGTCTTGGTCGGTGCACGCAGGGTGTAGAGGCCGGCCAGCATCAAGGCGAAACCCACGGCAACCACCAGATTGCCGCCGGTGGTGGACACCACGCGCTGCCAGCCGTTTTCCGGCTCCCAGGCTTCGGCATCGTGGGTGTGGGCGGCGGTGCCGGCGGCGTGCTCGTGGACTTCGGCGACTGGCTCGGCTTTCTCGAAGGTTTCAGCCTGAAGAATCAGCGGCGAAACCCAGAAGCTTTGCAGCAAGGTCAGGAACAGGGCGGCCAGAAGGCCGGTGAAACCTGCGGTCTGCGCTATACGCTTGATCATGTCGTCAGGTCTCAGTGGCACGGGAACGCGGCGCTGTGGCGGGTATCGTGCGCGGCGTTGTGAACCGCTTCGATGTGCGAGAAACCGGCGAAATAGACCAGGCTTGCACCCAGGATCGATGCGAAGATCGCAGCGGTCAGACGTTGGCTCAGGGTGGTGGTGCTGGAGATTTTGTCCGTGTTGCTGCCGGTGCTGCTGATGATCGACATGGCGCTTCCCTCTGGAGTGTCAGCGGGTGAATGGAGCGCATGAAAACCCCTGCGGGTCGGGCGCGCAGAGGTTAGAACAGCGCCCGCCCACCGCGGGTTTGTTATGTTCAGTGACGCAAGGTGCGCACTGTGTGTTGCGGGCCGGTCTCCGGGCTCACGAGGGGTGGCTGTCTGCCGACCTGCAAGCGTCACCTTCCCATGCCGGGGCACAGTGGATCTGACGCTTCGCTCGCTTACCGTTGCGGGGGCAGCACCGGACTGACATGGCTTTAGAGTAAAGCACATGATTCACCGGTTTCCCGTTTCACCCTGTGAAGGGCACCCGTAACAAGTTGTGTAGGAGACCATGAGGGGGGGATTTGAGTCAATTGGGATTGGGGGCAGATCCGTTGCTGCGGTTATGGCTGCTTAGGGTTCCGCCCTTACGGCGGGTCACTTTTTCCAAACGCCGAAAAAGTAACCAAAAAGGCTTTACCCTGACGTACGGCCCTCGCTGTGGCTCGGGTTCCTTCGCTCCGGGATTGATCCGGGGGCATCGCCTACGGTTTGCTTCGCTGCACCTCCTCTCGATGCATGCGGCTGCGCCGCACGGTCGCTGCGCTCCCACCCCCGGATCAATCCCTCCACTCAGCCTGCCGACGGGCCTTGAGATCAAAAGCTTTACTCGAGCTAACGCTCATCGTGTTGAGTGGGGAGGAGCGGGGCGTGTTCGGCTTTGGTTTTGTGGTGGGTTTACCCCTCACCCCCAGCCCTCTCCCCAAGGAGAGGGAGCCGATTGGTGTGCTTTTCAAAGCCTGAGTTCAACACGGTATCGCACGTCGGCGTATCTCTCCCAAACAACTCGGTCAGTCCCCTCTCCCTCTGGGAGAGGGCTAGGGTGAGGGGCTCTTGATGGGGCTTTTGATTTTTTGCTCCTTCGGCAGGCCGAGCGGAGGTGTCCATCAGGGGGTAGGCGCGCAGCGCCGTGCGGCGAAGCCGCATACATCGAGAGGAGGTGCAGCGAAGCAAACCGTAGGCGATGCCCCCTGATGGACACCGTAGCGAGGGAACACTGAGCCTCAGCGAAGTGCCGTACGCCGGGGCAAAAGCCTTTTGCTTACTTTTCGGCGTTTGGAAAAGTGAGTCGCTGTAAGAGCGAAACCGCCAGCGGCAGCACCCGAAGCAACGGATATGCTCTCGTTCCCAAACTCCACGAACCATTGACCCATCCCCACACCCTGCGTAGCCTTGCGCTTTCGAGGTTCTTCGGCCCACGCCGAAGCTAAGAAGGGAACGCGGTCCAAGCCGCGGCTGCCCCCGCAACTGTGAACGGTGCTGTTCGCTGCCACGCCACTGCCAACTCAATCCAGAGCCAGCGGGAAGGCGCAGCGAATACCGGGCCAAGGCCCGAACACCGTCAGCCAGGAGACCTGCCTCGTCACAGATTCTCACTTTCAACCGGGCGGGGTGATCCGGTGGCGAACTCTCCAGGCACGCACCCGTGTTGCCGGTCTCGTCCCGTATGCCCGCCACCTTGCCAAAGGGCATCCGATGAAAACACTGGCCAAACTTCCTGTCACCATCGTCACCGGTTTCCTCGGCTCGGGTAAAACCACCTTGCTGCGGCACATGCTCGACAACGCTCAGGGCCGTCGTATCGCGGTGATCGTCAACGAGTTTGGCGAGCTGGGCATCGACGGTGAAATCCTCAAGCAGTGCACCATCGGCTGCACCGAAGAAGAAGCCACTGGCCGCGTCTACGAACTGGCCAACGGCTGCCTGTGCTGCACCGTTCAGGAAGAGTTCTTCCCGGTGATGCGCGAACTGGTGGCCCGTCGCGGTGACCTCGACCACATCCTGATCGAAACCTCGGGTCTGGCCCTGCCAAAACCGCTGGTTCAAGCCTTCCAGTGGCCGGAAATTCGCAGCGCCTGCACCGTTGACGCGGTCATCACCGTGGTCGACAGCCCGGCCGTGGCCGCCGGCACTTTCGCCGCGTTCCCGGATCAGGTCGACGCCCAGCGCAAACTCGACCCGAACCTGGACCACGAATCGCCACTGCACGAACTGTTCGCCGACCAACTGGCCAGCGCCGACCTGGTGATCCTCAACAAGGCCGATCAGACCAGCCTTGAAGATCTCGCTCGCGTACGCCTGGAAGTCGCTGAAGAGCTGCCGCCAGCGGTGAAGATCATCGAAGCCAGCAACGGTCGCCTGCCGCTGGACGTGCTGATCGGTCTCGGTGCCGGCTCCGAAGAACACATCGACAGCCGCCACAGCCATCACGATCACCACCACGGTGAAGGCGATGACGATCATGACGACCACGATCACGATGCTTTCGACTCAATCTCCATCGAACTGCCACAGGCCGACGAAAGCCTGCTGCTCGACGCACTGACGCAACTGGTGGTCCAGCACGGCATTCTGCGGGTCAAAGGCTTCGCGGCGATCCCGAACAAGCCGATGCGCCTGCTGATCCAGGGCGTGGGTACGCGTTTCGACAAGCACTTCGACCGTCAGTGGGGTGCCGATGAGGCACGCGTGACGCGCCTGGTGTTGATCGGCCAGGAACTGGACGCGGCCAAGCTCGAAGCGCAACTGCGCGCCGCGCTCAGCGTTTAAGCCATGCATCTGCTCAGGACCCAGCCCGGCGGTTTCGTGTCGGATGACAACATTGCCGACCTTGGACAAACCCCCGCCGAGCTGGTGATCCTGTGCAGCGGCGACTCCAGCCTCGCGCTGCTCGCCGAGGCGGCTCAGCAGTTGCCCGAGGATTACCCGAGCGTGCGGCTGGCCAACCCGATGCAGGTGCAGAACCATGCGTCGGTCGACCTGTACGTCGATGAAGTGCTGCGTCATGCCAAGGTCATTCTGATTTCGCTGCACGGAGGCATCGCTTATTGGCGTTATGGCGTCGAGCGGCTGGTCGAGTTGTCCGAGCGTGGCGTGCAGGTGATTCTGGTGCCGGGCGATGATCGTCCCGACCCGGAACTCAGCGACTTGAGCACCGTTGTCGCCGAGGATCGTGACCGGCTCTGGCAGTTTTTGCGTCAGGGCGGCATGGGCAACGCGCTGGATTTCTTCCGCTGTCTGGCCAATCGCTGGCTGGCGCGGGATTACGTGTGGGGCGAGCCGCAAACGCTGCCGCGCACGGCGATTTACCACCCGAATAAAAACACCGCCGCACTGAGTGACTGGCAAGCCGATTGGCTGGCCGGTCAACCGGTGGCGGCGGTGCTGTTTTATCGCTCGCATTTGCAAGCGGCCAACACGGCGTTTATCGACGTGTTCTGCCAACGGTTGCAGGCTGCAGGACTCAATCCGCTGCCGGTCGCCGTGGCCAGTCTGAAAGAGCCCGGCTGTCTGTCGGTGGTCGAGGACTGGTTGGATGAGGTCGAGGCCTCGGTGATTTTGAACACCACCGGTTTTGCTCAATCCAGTCCGGAAGCGCCGCATCTGCGGCCATTCCGTCGCAACATTCCAGTGATCCAGGCGATCTGCGCCCAGGACAACGAACCCGGCTGGCGCGAGAGCGAGCAGGGCCTCGGCCCTCGGGATCTGGCGATGCACATTGCGCTGCCGGAGCTGGACGGTCGGATCATCAGCCGGCCGATCAGCTTCAAGGATCTGGCCTGGCGCAGCGAGCGCAGTCAGTCCGATGTCGTGTGTTATCGGGCGCAGCCTGAGCGCATGGATTTCGTCGCCGAACTGGCGCGGCGCTGGGTTGATCTGGCGCGGGTGCCGAACGCTGAAAAGCGTATCGCCCTGATCCTCGCCAACTACCCGACCCGGGACGGGCGCATCGGCAACGGCGTCGGCCTCGACACACCGGCCGCTGCGCTGAATATCCTGCGGGCGTTGCAGGCCGAGGGTTATCCGTTGCCGGCCGAACTGCCGGGCAGCGGCACCGAACTGATCCGGCAACTGCTCGGTGGGGTCAGCAACGACCTCGACACCCTCGATCAGCGCCCGTGCCAGCAAAGCCTGGCGATGAACGATTACCTTGCGATGTTCAACGCACTGCCCGAAGCCAATCGCGCGGCGGTGCTGGATCGCTGGGGTTCGCCGCAAAATGATCCGATGTGCCGAGACGGGCGAATGATGATCGCCGGCCTGCGGTTTGGCCTGACCTTTGTCGGTATTCAGCCGGCGCGGGGATATCAGGTTGATCCGAGCGCGGTGTATCACGACCCGGATCTGGTACCGCCGCACGCGTACCTCGCGTTCTATTTCTGGCTGCGCCAGACCTACGGCGCCCACGGCGTGATCCACGTCGGCAAGCACGGCAACCTCGAATGGCTGCCCGGCAAAGGTGTGGGCCTGTCGGAGAACTGCTGGCCGGATGCACTGCTCGGACCGCTGCCGAACATCTACCCGTTCATCGTCAACGATCCGGGCGAGGGCGCACAGGCCAAGCGCCGCACTCAGGCGGTGATCATCGACCACTTGATGCCGCCGCTGACCCGCGCCGAAACCTACGGTCCGCTGCGCAATCTGGAGCTGTTGGCCGACGAATATTACGAAGCGCAATTGCTCGATCCGCGCCGCGCCCGGGAGTTGCAGCGCGACATTCTGCAACTGGTGCGTGACACGCAGATCGATCGCGAACTGCAACTCGATGCCGCGCTCGACAGCGATGCCGACGCGGCGATCTGGCTACCGCGTCTGGACACTTATCTGTGTGATCTGAAGGAATCGCAGATTCGCGATGGCTTGCACATTTTCGGTGAGTCTCCAACGGGACGGCTGCGCATCGACACCTTGCTGGCGCTGCTGCGCATTCCTCGTGGCGATGGCAAAGGCGCGCAGTCGAGTCTGTTGCGGGCGTTGGCCAAGGCGTTTCAACTGGGTTTCGATCCGCTGGATTGCGCACTGGCTGATCCCTGGACGGGCCCGCGTCCAATGGAACTGCTGTCGGTCAGCGATGAAGTCTGGCGTACGGCGGGGGATACCCGAGAGCGTCTTGAACTGTTCGCCACCCAACTGATCTCTCAGTCACTGCCATCCCCCTGTGGGAGCGAGCCGCGCTGGGTTCAAGTCGGTGCAATCCTCGACAACTTGCGCGAAGTGATCGCCCCGCGTCTGGACGCCTGCGGCCCGGCCGAAATGCGCGGCCTGCTCGATGCCCTGAGCGGGCGCTTCGTTCCGGCCGGCCCAAGCGGCGCACCGAGTCGCGGCCGTCTCGACGTGCTGCCCACCGGGCGCAATTTCTATTCGGTGGACGTGCGCAACCTGCCGACCACCACCGCATGGCGGATTGGTTTCCAGTCGGCCACTCTGATTCTTGAGCGGCACTTGCAGGATCATGGCGACCATCTACGCCAGCTCGGTTTGTCGGTCTGGGGCACGGCGACCATGCGCACCGGCGGTGACGACATCGCCCAGGCCATGGCGCTGATGGGCGTGCGTCCGGTATGGGCGACGGGCAGTCAGCGCGTCGATGATTTCGAGATTCTGCCGCTGAGCCTGCTCGACCGGCCTCGGGTCGATGTCACGCTGCGAGTCTCCGGTTTTTTCCGTGATGCGTTCGCCAACCTGATTCGTCTGTTCGACGCCGCCGTACAAGTCGTGGCCGAGCTGGACGAGCCGGACGACCTCAATCCGCTGGCCGCCAAGGTGCGCGCCGAACGCGAGGCACTGCGGCAATCAGGCCTGGATGACGAGGCAGCGCGGCGTCAGGCCGGCTGGCGGATCTTCGGTGCCAAACCCGGCGCTTATGGCGCGGGCGTGCAGGGCGCCATCGACGGTCGCCTGTGGCAAAGCCGTGAGGATCTGGCCGAGGTCTACCTCAACTGGGGTGCCTACGCCTATGGCGGTTCCGATGAAGGCACCGCCGCTCGCGAGCAGTTCGTCCAGCGCCTGAGTCAGGTTCAGGCCGTGCTGCAAAACCAGGATAACCGCGAGCATGACTTGCTCGATTCCAACGATTACTACCAGTTCCAGGGCGGCATGCTCGCTGCTGTCGAAACCCTGCGCGGTGAAGCGGCGGCCAGTTATCACGGCGATCACAGCCAGCCGGATCTACCGAAAATCCGCACCCTGAAAGAAGAGCTGAACCGGGTGATCCGTTCCAGGGCGGCAAATCCGAAATGGATCGACGGCGTCAAACGCCACGGCTATAAAGGCGCGTTCGAACTGGCGGCGACGGTCGATAACCTGTTTGCCTTCGACGCCACCACGCAACTGATCGACGATCACCAGTACGCGTTGCTGGCCGATGCGTATCTGCTGGACCCGGCGACCCGCGACTTCGTGCGCGAGCATAATCCTCATGCGTTGCGCGACATGACCGAGCGAATGCTCGAAGCGCAGCAGCGCGGAATGTGGCAGGAACCCGGTGCTTATAAAGAAGCCCTCGAAAACCTGTTGCTGGATATAGAAGAAGAGAGCTGAACATGATCGATACCCCACATTTCCCGCTCTCCGCTGTGGTCGGCGCCGACGATCTGAAACTGGCGCTGTACCTGACCGCCATCGACCCGAAAATCGGCGGCGTGTTGATCGAAGGCCCACGCGGCATGGCCAAGTCGACACTGGCCCGGGGCCTGGCGGATCTGTTGGCCAGCGGTCAGTTCGTCACCTTGCCGTTGGGCGCCACCGAAGAGCGGCTGGTCGGCACGCTGGATCTGGATGCGGCATTGAGCGACGGCCGCGCGCAGTTTTCGCCCGGCGTATTGGCCAAGGCTGATGGCGGCGTGTTGTATGTCGATGAAGTGAATCTGCTGCCCGATCATCTGGTGGACCTGCTGCTCGATGTGGCGGCCAGCGGCACCAACCTGATCGAACGTGACGGTATTTCCCATCGGCATTCGGCGAAGTTCGTATTGATCGGCACGATGAATCCGGAAGAGGGCGAATTGCGTCCGCAGCTGCTCGATCGCTTTGGTCTGAATGTCGCCCTGAACGGTCACACGGCGCCGGTTGAACGCGGGCAGATCATTCGCCGACGCCTGGATTTCGACAGCGATCCGCAGGCTTTCTGCGGACAGTGGGAAGCCGAGCAACAAGCCTTGCGCGAGCGCTGTGAAAACGCTCGCAATGCCTTGGTGAACATTCCTCTCGACGATCAAGCGCTGGCGCAGATTACCGAGCGTTGCTTTGCGGCCGGTGTCGATGGCCTGCGAGCCGATCTGGTCTGGTTGCGTGCTGCGCGGGCCCATGCGGCGTGGCGCGGCGCCGAGGCCATCGCCGGGCAGGACATCGATGCCGTGGCTGAATTTGCCTTGCGTCATCGCCGCCGCGAACAGTCCTCATCCAGTGCGCAGCCTCCAGCGCAATCGCCGTCCGGCACTCAGGCCGAGCCCAGTGAGGGGCAGGGGCAGTGGGGCGAAATGCCGGCGCCGGCACTCGCCACCGGTGCCCGCCGCGAAGTCCCGAGCTGGCCAAAAAAGCCCTAGGCATTCGCCCCCGATCCGACGCGGGGGCGAATGCCAGACCCCGCGCCGGACGCCTCGATAACGGTCGCCAGGGCAAACGTCACGCCGCTCGCAGTGGCTCGGTGAATTGGCCGGGAACATTGCTCAATGGCCGACCGAAAGTGCGCGCGGATCTGCTGTTCCAACTGCGCACCCGCACACCCCATGAGCTGTGGCTGGTGATCGTCGACGCCTCGGCCTCGACCCGTCGCCATCAAGCGTTGAGCGATGCCAAAGGTGTGCTCGCACAATTGTTCGACGACGCTTATCGGCAACGGTCGCGACTCGCCTTGCTGACTGCCAGCGGCGCGGTGCCGAAATGGCAGGTGCAGGGTTTGAAAGCGTCCAGCGGATTGCGAGCGTGGCTTGATGAGTTGGGCGCGGGTGGTGGCACGCCGTTACTGGCGGCGCTGACTGAGGCCGAACACTGGCTGACTGTGCGTCGCAAGCGATTCCCCGCCGAACAGCAGCGCTTGCTGGTACTCACTGATGGGCGCTTGAAAGAATGGTCGGGGTTGCCGGTGCTGGCCTGTCCGGGTCTGTTGATCGATATCGAGCGGGGACCGATCCGATTGGGCCGGGCCAAACAGTTGGCGACTGCACTGGAAGCCGATTACCGACATATCGACGACCTGTTGTCTGTCTGAGGGCTATGCTGCATCCAGCCCATCTCACAAGGAGTGAATCATGCGCGTACTGGTTGCCAACCCTCAGGACGATTTTCGCGTAAAGGCTTACGCCGGCACCAACGGCGTTCTGCTGGCGATGGATCTTGCCGAACCCCGCCGCAAAGGCCTGTTGGGGTTTGCCATCGAGAAACAGCAGGGTGACAAACCCTGGCAATTCCTGTTCAACAGCCTGACCTTTCCCGGCAAGGCTCACACTTTCCCTCAGTTTCACGCCACGCCGAGCGACATTGCACCCTTGCAGAAATTTCGCTGGGCCGATTACGCGGTCAATCCCGGGACGACCCTGCATTACCGCGTGCACCTGGCCTACGGCACTGCCGACGCGCCGGCGCTCGGGGAGTCGCTGGAACTGAGCATTACCTCGGATGACGGACACCCGACCAACCAGAGCGTGATCTTCAACCGCGCCGTGGCTGCCAGTCAGGCGTTCCAGCGCAAGTTTCCCGATCTCGACGCACAGATCAGCGCCAACAAAAACATGCCGATCGAAGCCTGGCCAGACGCTGCTCGGCAATGGCTGGAAAACGGCCTGCTCGGACGTTTGCAGGGCTTTATCGAGCGAGCCGTCGACGGGCAATGGGCGCTGGACATCGCGATTTACGAGTATCAATTGCAAGCGATCATCGACACGGTGAACGCCGCCTTCGATCGCGGCGTACAGGTGCGGGTGCTGTATCACGCCAAGCCCGGTGACGAAGACACCACGATGAACGAGGCCAGCCTCGCCAAATTGCCGGAAGCCAACAAGCGCGGCCGGGTGACCCACGATATTTTCCATGACAAGTTCATCGTCCTAAGTCGCATCGCTGGCGGCGAGCGGCAGCCCCAGGCCGTGCTGTGCGGCAGCACCAACTTCACCGCCAACGGCGTGTATCGCCAGGCCAACGTGGTCCATGTGCTGGACGACACGGTCATCGCAGCCAGCTACCTGCAGACGTTCGAGCAGGTCTGGGCGACGCCGGCGGATGTCGGCGCCACCCGCGACTGGATCACCCAGCACAACCCGATGAACCCGGCACAACCGCTGTTTGCCGGGTTTTCACCGCGCAGTGGTGGTGCCGATCTGCGCGAGTTCGTCGACATCATCAACGCGGCGAAGAAGGACGTACTGTTCGTCACGGCGTTCACCTTACCTGACGCGATTCTCAACGCGCTGCTCGGACAGCCCCACGACGACATCCTGCGTTACGGCCTGCAGAACACCGTGAGTCGAATCACCGGATTTCACGCCGACCGCACGGCCGAGTTCGCCGCTACTGCGCTGCTCAACACCGGGCTGGAAGGCTGGCTGAAGGAGAACATGAAAGGCCAGAAGGGCAACCTGCTGGTACACACCAAAGCCATCGTCACCGACTTCACCAGTGACAACCCGACCATCATCAGCGGCAGCCACAATCTCAGTGCAGCGGCCAGCAACGGCAACGACGAGAACTTCCTGATCATTCGCGGCGACACCGAACTGGCGGACCGCTATGGCCTGGAACTGCTGCGCTTCTACGAGCATTACCGCTTCCGCTATTTCGCGAAAAAACTGGCGCTGAAGCAGGTGCAGCCGTTGGCGGCGGATGACAGCTGGACGAACGACTATTACGTCGAAGGGGATTTGCGCCAGCTGTCTCGTTTGCGGTTTGCCGGGCGCTAGCGCTTATACGTCCATCGCCTGGCGGTACTGCCGGGTGCGGCGACTGAGGTACAAGCGATCGCGGATCAGCGCCCAGAGTGCCGATACTTCGGGATGCGGCTGGCGACCCCGGCTCAGGCGTGCCATCTGGAAACGCACCACCGCCATGTTCGCCAGCGCGGCCAGCGGTTTGCGTTTCCAGCGGATCGGCGGCAGTTGCGGCTCGCTGTGGCGGCCTTCGCGCCAGTGTTTGACCAGGCTCGGCTCGATGGCCAGCGCGGTGGCGATACCGGCCATGTCGATGCCGCTGTCGAGTACCTGTTCGACGATGGGCAGGCGCCGGATGCCGCCGGTGACCATCACCGGCATGCGGGCCACGCTGGCCAGTTCGCTGGCCATTTCCAGAAAAAATGCCTCACGGGCCAGGGTGCGTCCGTCGCGGGCTTCACCTTGCATCGCTGGCGCTTCGTAGCTGCCACCGGACAGCTCGAGCAGGTCGATTGGCTGTTCGTTGAGCCATTCGATCACCTGACGGGCATCGTCTGTGTCGAAACCGCCGCGCTGGAAATCCGCGGAATTGAGCTTCACCGCCACGCAGAACTGTGGTGAAACGGCCTGACGCACAGCTTCGATCACCGACAGCAACAGGCGTGCACGGTTTTCCAGCGAACCACCCCAGCGGTCGGTACGGCGATTGGTAAGCGGTGAGAGAAACTGGCTGAGCAGATAGCCGTGGGCGGCGTGGATCTGTATGCCGGTGAATCCGGTTTTCTCGGCGAGCGCCGCGCTTTTTGCGAAACGTTGAATGACATCCTCGATGTCGTCCTCGGTCATCGGTTTGGGCTCGGCGAACAGTTTCGAGAACGAACCCATTTCCAGCGCCACTGCCGACGGCGCCAGCGCTTGCTGGCCCATATTGGCGAAGGTCTGACGGCCGGGGTGATTGAGCTGCACCCAGACCTGCGCACCGCCACTGCGGGCGATTTCGGCCCATTGGCGGAAGCGGTCCAGATGCCGTTCGTCTTCCAGCACCACGCCGCCCGGGCCGGTCATGGCGCGGCGGTCGATCATCACGTTGCCGGTCAGCAGCAGCCCGGCACCGCCGTCGGCCCAGGCTTGATACAAGCGGAACAATTCGCGGGACGGTGCCTGGTCACGATCCGCGAGGTTTTCTTCCATGGCGGCTTTGGCGATACGGTTGCTGACGGTCTGGCCGTTGGGCAGATTCAAAATCTGGAAGGGCGACATTGCTTGACTCCTCATCAGTGATGGGGAGAGGCTAAGTTTAAAGTTAACTTTAATGTCAAGCGGGCAATTCGAGGCTGAAATGAAAATTGGTGAATTGGCGCAACAGAGCGGGCTGAGTGCTTCGAGCATTCGTTTTTACGAGGCTCAGGGTCTGATTCCAAAAGTGGAACGGCTGGGCAATGGTTATCGACGTTACCCGCCACAAGTGCTGCAAACCCTGAATATCATTCGCTGTGCCCAGCAGGCCGGGTTTTCCCTTGAAGAGCTCAAGCAATTGCTGCCGGCCGCCGGGACCGGTGAGTTCAAGCACGACGAGTTGGTGGAAGGCCTGACGCGCAAGGTCGAGCAGATCGAAGTCATGCAACAGCATTTGGCCCAGAGCAAGGCGCGACTGCTGGAGGTGATCGACAGCATTCAATCGAAGCCCGAGGGCATGAGTTGCGGTGCGAATGCCGAACGGGTTTTGTCGACGCTTTACCCGTAGAGGTCCGGTCAGGTCTGCGGCGTACAGATTTTGAAATGATTTCCAGCTGTAGGAAAAGTCATCTGAGCCTGTACGCTTCAAGACCTTTTT
Source organism: Pseudomonas sp. SDO52101_S400 (assembly GCF_054071635.1). Classification (NCBI taxonomy): domain Bacteria; kingdom Pseudomonadati; phylum Pseudomonadota; class Gammaproteobacteria; order Pseudomonadales; family Pseudomonadaceae; genus Pseudomonas; species Pseudomonas sp. SDO52101_S400. Next base: position 13,730 of record NZ_JBSVWF010000016.1, read on the forward strand.
TCATTCAGGATTTGCATGAACACCCTCTTGGAGCCTCCCGGTTCGACTCAAAGAACCACGTTCCCCTCGCGCCACGGCGCGGTCTTGACGCACTCGCAGCATCCAGTCTTTCGACACCCGACTATCGTTGATGGCGCAGCCTTCGAGCTTTCGCGCCGCACTTTGCCGTGTCCGGCAGCCTGAATTCACTGAAGAGAGATAGAGACAGATTATGGAATGGTTAGCGGATCCCACGGCATGGCTGGGCTTGTTGACACTGATCGTGCTGGAACTGGTGCTGGGTATCGACAATCTGGTGTTCATTGCGATCCTGGCAGACAAACTGCCTCCCCATCAGCGCGACCGTGCGCGAATCATCGGCTTGAGCCTGGCGCTGATCATGCGTTTGGGCCTGCTGGCGAGTATTTCCTGGCTGGTCACCCTTACGCAGCCGTTGTTCGAGGTGTTCGACAAGAGCTTCTCCGGTCGTGACCTGATCATGCTGTTCGGTGGTGTGTTCCTGTTGTTCAAGGCGACCATGGAGTTGCACGAACGGCTTGAGGGCCACGTCGGCGAGCGTTCGACCAACACCGCTTACGCGTTGTTCTGGCCAATCGTGGCGCAGATTGTCGTACTCGATGCGGTGTTCTCCCTGGACGCGGTGATTACCGCCGTGGGCATGGTCGATGAACTGGCGGTGATGATGATCGCGGTGGTCGTTTCCATTGGTGTCATGATCGTTGCCAGCAAGCCGCTGACCCGTTTCGTCAACGCGCACCCGACGGTAATCATGCTGTGTCTGGGCTTCCTGATGATGATCGGTTTCGCACTGACCGCCGAAGGTCTGGGTTTCCACATCCCGAAAGGCTATCTGTACGCGGCCATTGGTTTCTCGATCCTGATCGAAGTGTTCAACCAGATCGCCCGTGCCCGTCGCAAGCGCTCGATGCAGGGCTTGCGCCCGATGCGTGAGCGTACGGCCCACGCGGTGATGCGTTTGTTGGGTGGCCGCAAACTGGCGGTGGAAGAGGTGGGCGAGGAGATTTCCGACCTGCTGGACAATGGCGAGGCGCCGAGTGCGGAGCTGTTCGACCGTCGCGAACGGGTGATGATCAGCGGCGTGCTGCAATTGGCCGAGCGGCCGATTCGCGCGTTGATGACCGTGCGGGCCGATGTCGACCACATTGATCTGGCGGACGATGCTGAGGCGATTCGTACGCGACTGATGCATTCGTCCTACTCACGCCTGCCGCTGATCCGCAATGGTGCGGTGGACGAACCGCTGGGCTTCGTCCACAAGAAGGAACTGCTCAAGGAATATCTGGCTGGCAATGAGCCAAACCTTGAACACCTGGCTCGCAAGACACTGAACCTGCTCGACAGCTATTCGATCCTCAACGCATTGGAGCAAATGCGCGCTGCATCGACCCATATCGCGTTCGTTGTAAATGAGTTCGGTGATTTTGTCGGCGTGCTGACCATGACCGACATTCTTGAATCGATCGCCGGCGAGTTGCCGGATGCCAGCGAAATCGCCGGCCCGGACGTGGTCGAAGAGAAGGGTGGATTTGTGGTGAACGGTGCGTTGAACCTGACGCGCATCCGTCAGCGCACCGGTTTCATGGCCGAGCCGACCGAGGATTACCAGACCCTTGCCGGGTTGGTGATGAGCCTGCTTGATCGGTTGCCGATGAAGGGTGATCGCCTCGTGCATGCCGGCTGGGGCATGACCGTAATGGCGGTCGAAGAGCGACGTGTGACGCGAGTGCTGTTGGTGCGTGAGGCCTGACGGCCTCACTGATGGAAGGTGTACCGGTCTTTCCCGGTGTGCTTTGACTCGTACAACGCTTCATCAGCCTTGATCAGGGCCTGGTTGAGGGTGTCACCATCCTCGACCCGGGCCAGACCGATGCTGATGGTCACCGGATGCCGGGTGGGTTGCTCGCGCACCACCCGGCACAACTCGCTGGCCAGCGTCTCCACATCGTCGCGGCGTACGCCCGCCAGATAAATCGCAAACTCCTCGCCACCCAGTCGTGCGTACTCGAACGGTGCCATCACCGCTTTGATGTCCGCCGCGATCCGCTTGAGCACTTCATCGCCGATGTCGTGACCGTACACATCATTCACTTTCTTGAAGTTGTCGATGTCGATCATCGCCAGGTAATGGTCGTGCTCGCGGGGCAATGCTTGCAGGCTTTTTTCGGCGCGGGTCATGAACGAGCGGCGATTGGGGATTTCCGTCAGGGTGTCGTTGTAGGCCTGATCCAGCAACAGCTTGGACATGATGTAGTTGTAGAGCTTGGTCTCGCGCAGTTTGAGAAACGTGTAGATGGTCAGCGCACAGAGAAACACGCTGTAGCAGATGGTCATCACGCCTTTGAGTTCCAACAGACCGATACCGGTACCCATGAACGGGTTGAGTATCAGCCAGGTGATGGCCTGCGCACCGAAGAACGACCAGCGGCTGAGCGGCAACACGGACGCACTGTAGAGCGTGGTGGCGGCCGCGAGCACCAGCCAGATGCCATGAAACGTCGGCGGCAGGCCGTCGATCACCAGCCGGATGCCCAAAGTAATGACGAACACGAAGGTCAGGTTCAGCCAATCGAAGTGGCGGGCCTTGCGCGTGAACATCAGCACCACGGCGAGCACTGAAAACGTGGCGATGAAGATCATCGAACGCCAGGTAAAGCCCTGATTGCCCAGGAAGCTGATGATCAGGTTGAAGGCCAGCCAGATGCCCATGCTGGCCAGATAGATCAGCAGGCAGAACGAATGCAGCCGTTCGAACTCGTGCTGGATGAACTCGTCCCACAGCTCGGCGGGCGCGGTTCGCTTCAGGACTTCTTCCTCAATGGTTTTGTACATTGCTGCCCGGATGCTTGCGCTGGTTATCGAGAATTACCTGTCCCCACGGCCGATATCGCAGGGAAAACACGGCACTTTGATGACAGCCGGTCGAGGTTGCGTCCGGGGCTGCCGGTTCGGCGCGGAACGACTCACCCTCACGACTGACCTGGCGGAATGCTTCACGCACGATGCCGACGGAGCAGGGCAGTGCGCTGGCATATCCGTTGCGCACCAGCGGCGACAGGCGCCCGGTGCCAGCGCCGTCCTGCCACCAGACGTGCGCGCCGGCCGCCGTCAGATCCCCCAGCCATTGGCCGTTGACTGTCGGAGCAAGCTTGCCGGCGCTGAATGCACTGACATGCAGCGGCGCATCCAGTTTTGCCGCAAAGTCTTTCAACTGACGCTGGAGCGTTGCCCGTCGATCAGCCGCAAGAAAGTGCAAGTCATCCAGTTCGAGCGGCAGATACCAACCGCTGACCGGCAGTTTCCACTCCTGACGCAGCTTCTGCTGCTGGGCCAGCGATTGCCCCAGTTGCGCCTGCCAGTAGGCGCCGAGGCCGGCGCTGTCCAGTTCGTCGATGCGCTTGTAATACGCCGGGTCCATCGACAGCCCGAGCACCAGTTGCAGACCTTGTCGTTCGGCGAGTTTCAGGCTGTTGGCAAGCCAGCCATTGGCCCCGCCAAAGTCCGAGTCGCCGTACGCGGTCCATTGCACGATCACGGTTCGCGTGCCTTGTCTGGCGGTGTCCTGCCAGACTTTCTGCCATTGCGCCTGGGTCAGCCCGGCATCGACATTCAGTGGCTGATAGAACACCCGCTCATCGGCCCGTGCGAGTGTGGCGCCCATCAGCAGGCAGAAAAACAACATCCATCGAGCCATCAGAAATTCCACTCCACGCCCAGCAGCACACCATTGCCGCCTTCATACAGATTGCCGCCCAGCGACTGTTGATATTCGGTGCGTACCGTCAGTTTCGACCGGTAGGCGTTGTAGCGGTCTTCGTCGTACCACCATTGCCAGCGCAGACCGACACCAGTGCGCAGATCCTGGCGCCAGTCGTTGCTCGGGTCCTGGCTGGCAAATTCGAGGAAGCCGTAAGGCATGATCGTCTGGGCGCCACTGTTTGGCAGCTTCCAGGCATGCCCCTGCTGGAACCGTGACAGCCACTGGTGGTCGCCAGCCTTGGTCCACCAGGCGGCATCGAGGTAGAGGAAACGCTCATCCCAGTCATTTTCGTCGACGCGCCAGTCGTTACGGTACTTGCCCTGATCGAGGAACGAAGCCGTCGCGCGCAGCAGGTAGTCGGTGGTGGTGTGGCCGTCCTGGCGGTGATCGTTGACCTGATCCAGCAGTTTTTCCGGCACCAGCATCTGGCCAAGGCTCAGGCTGTGGTTGTCGTCATCATTGAACTGGCTCTGTTTGTAGATCTCGCCGTAGAAATTGATGTTTTGCGTGCCCCAAGGCTTGTAGCGCAGGCCGACACCTGCGGCGAGGGATTCGGCGTAACTGGAGCGACCCTGCCCGCCGAGCAGAACCCGGCCATACACCGACAGCGTGCTTCCGGCCCGGCTCGGTTCATCGCCGAGGGCGTGATCCCACATCGCCAGTTGTACGTTTTGCGAGTCGGCGCGGCGGTTCGAGCCTTTGCTCTCGTCCGGCCGCACGAAGTCATTGGTTGACACTCCGGCCGGAGACCAGGTGCTGGCAATCGTCCGGCTGTCACGGCGGGAGAGGGTTTCATGGGCGCGGCGCTGACGGTAGCGACGCGCTTCCATGCTGCCGTCCTCATCGTCGGCGGCCACCGGGTTTTGTTCCAGATCGATCACCCGACGCAGTTCCTTTCGGGCTGAGGCGCTGTTTTCCACTTCGTCATAACGCCAGGCCAGGGTTTCACCGAGTCGATAATCCTCGGGGAAATCACGGGTGGCCTGTTGCAGATAGGGGATTGCGGTGGCGCGTTCCTCGCGGGTTTCGGCACCGGCAAGACGCATGCCGTAATCGGCGCGATAACGCGGGTTGTTCGGGTCGCGGCGCACAGCCTCGGCCAGCCATGCGGTGCTTTGCGGCAAGTCCCCGGCCTTTTGCGCGGTGACGGATGCCGCGTAGAAATGCCCGGCGTCCGGTGCTTGTTGCAAGGCTTGACGCTGACGTTCAAGTGCCTGGGCATGATCGCCACGGGCGTCGGCGATTGCCGCACCGAGGGCCCATTCATTCGCACCACGGGTGATGCTTTGCTGCCAGTAACGTTCTGCTGTCTGGCTGTCACCGACATTCAGTGCGCTGCGGCTGGCGGTGAGGCGCGCGTTATCGCTCAGCTCCGCTGCAGGGAGGCTGCGCCAGATGGCCAGCGCGCCAGCCGAATCACCGGCAGCTTCCAGGGCGTAGGCCAATGGCAGACGACTGCTGCGGTCACCGAGTTTTTCCGCTTGCTGGTAATACACGACAGCTTCGCCCGGTCGGTCCGGCATCGCGCAACGACCCAGGGCTCGGTAATCGCCGGCAACTTGCGGGTGGTTGCCGATGGCGTGCTGAACGGCGTCGCACCGACCGTTTTCCGCGAGTTGCGCGAGCAACTGGCCACGGGTGGCGCCATCCACACGGGTAATCAGCAGTGCCATTCGTCGTTGCTGTTCCGGTGTCGTGGTTTTCGAAGCTGCATAAAGCCCGGCCAGTCGTTGGAGTGCAGTGGCCGGCAAGCGTCCCTGATGACGGTCGAACGCGGTTTCCAGCAACTGTTGCGCCTGTGCGCGATCGCCATTGTTTACCGCCAGATACGTGGCCTGATTCAGCGAATTCAGGTTGCCGGTCTGTCGGTAATGCAGCTCCCACAAGGTTTGCGCTTCGGTCATGCGGCCCATGCGTTGCGACAGCTCCGCCCGACGTTTGACGATCTCAGGGGTTTGCGTCTGGCCGGCGAGCCACGCGTCGACCTTGTCACTGCGCCCTTGATCCTGCCAGACATTCAACAGTTGCTCCTGGCGGCGGCTGTCCCAAGGCTGCGGCAGTCGGGTGGTCTGCAGCAGGTCGGTGGCTTGCAGACGTTGGGCCAGGATCAGCCAGGTTTGCGGGTCGTCCGCAGGCGTGCAGCCGCGAAATTGCTTGAGCGCTGCTTCCGGATCCTGACGTGACAGCCATTCCGCGGTTTCGAGGCAGGGACGTTGCAGATCGTTGCTCAAGCGCTGCACGGTCGGCACGTCTTCGGTCTTGCGTGCCAGCTCCCAGAGGCGCTGACGTTGCGCCGGATCGGCCAGATCGGCGTCCGGCAACGACTGAATCCAGCGTTGCGCCTGTTGCTCGTGGCCCATGGCGATGGCGCGGTCGACCATCGCCAGACGTATCTTGCGAGCGGCCTCGGGACTTGGTGCCTGTTGCAACAGTTGCTGCAGCGGTTTCTCGTCGAGGCGCTGGACATAGGCATTGGCCAGACGTTGCCAGCCGTCGGCGTCCAGCTGTTTACGGGCAGCGAGCGGCGCGAGTTGATCGATGGTGCCGCTCCAGTCGCGCAGTTGCTCCGACCAGTTGGCGCGGGCCAGACGCAGGATATTGTCGTCACCCTTGGGCGACAGTTGTGCCAGCCAGTCGCGGGCCTTGGCCGCGCCGCCGAACTTGGCGAGGCTCAGGCTGTAAGCCTGCCACAGGCGTACACGGTCGTTCAGGCTGCTGGTGGCCATCCAGCTTTCGACCCGAGTGCTGGTGGGCGGATCCTGTTCGATCCAGGTCAGGCGCAAGTCGAGGAGGGCGTCGCTGTTGTCCGGTAGGGCTTGCAGCGCGTCCTTGTAACGGCGTTGTTTGGCCAGTGACTCAACCAGCAGCGCCCGGGCCTCGTCGTTTTTCGGGACCTTTTCCAGCAAGTGGCGCATCAGGCGTTCGACTTCTTTCCAGTTGCCCTTTTTCGCTTCGCGATAGCTGCGGTCCATGTAGGGATAGCTACGGAACTGTTCGAAGTCACTCAGCGGCGCCGCCTCTAGCGGATACGCAGTGCTCAGGCCCAGCAACAGGCTGCCCATCAGCAAGGTATGACGATGCACAGGCTTCATGCGACCTCCCGGACAATGCGGTAGGCGGCTTGCTGTTCGCTGGCCTGATCGGCGAGGGCTTGTTCCAGAACTTCCTGGGTGATCATGCCCCGGGAAATCAGATGTTCCCCGAGTGACATGTTTTCGGCATCGAAATCGATCAACGCCTGATTGAACAGGGTAGGCGGCACCATACCGCGAACCTGCAAAAGATTGCCCAGCAACACCTGATGGCGGCTGACCCGCTCCAGCAAGGCTTCATCGTCCTGATGGCGCTCAAGCACTTCGAGCATATGACGCACTTCCTCATTCTGGCGGGGGCTGGCGTACCAGTAACGAATCCCCAGCGTAATGCGGCCCTGGGGTGCCAGACGGCTGCGCACCGGGCGTTTCAATTGGCGGCTGATCGCGCCGAGCGAGACCTGGCTGACCGGGCCTTCGGAGGCCAGAATCAGGGTGTCGCCTTCTTCTGCCACCGGCAGCACGCCGTAATGTGACGCGACCCGGCGCGGCACGGTATCGATCAGACGCTTGTCGAGTTTGAACGGGTTGAGCGGCGCCCACTCCAGGTCAAGCTGTTCGGCAAGGGTTTGTACGAGTTGCGTACTGTCGATGTATTCGCGCAAGAGCAATTCGCGCCCGAGGCGACGGCGCACGGGACTGGTGATCGCCGCTTCCAGTTGTTCTTCGGTGAGCAAGCCTTTTTCCACCAGCCGATGGCCGAGCGGGGTACGTTGCGCCTTGGTCAGCGCCGGGAATTCGTGGGTGGTCTTGTCCCAGGCCACGCGTCGCGAGTCGCCCATCTCCATCACCTGGCGCAGGGCGCGCAGGTTGGCGAAGAAGTTGACGAAGTTGCTCCACATCATGCGCGGTGCCGACAACAGGCCTTCGATCAGCCCGTAGTAGCGGGTGACAAACCAGCCACGCTGGAACAGACGGTTGAAAAGCATCAGACCGTTGAGCCACAGCAACACCGAGAGCAGCGAACTGTCGGCGAGGATCGAGGGATAGCGCCACGAATCCGGGGAAATCACCGTCACTGCCCACATCGCCAGCAGCACCAGGAACAGCAGGTTGACCAGAAAGCTCAACAGGTAGGCGATCAAGCCGCGACGGTCACGCCACAGGAAGTAATTGAGCAGACCCTTGCGGCTCCAGCCGAGGTTCTTGGTGCCCTGGAACACGATGCCGACGATCCACCGCGACTTCTGCCGGATCGCGTGTTGCAGGTCCCGGGGGAAGTGCTCACGTACGCAGATGACCTGGGAGAATTCGCGGTTCATCCCGAACACCCACGGTTGCTCCAGCGCCAGTTTCGGATCGCTGACCGAATAGCGGGCGAAGATACACTTCATGCCTTTCTGCTTGAGACGGAAGCCGATGTCGTAGTCCTCGGTAAGACTTTGCACATCGAAGGCAATGCCATCGCCGTCTTCCAGCAGGGCGCTGATGGCTTTTCGGCTGAAACAGGTGCCGACGCCGGCGCTCGGCACCTGGCCGGTGAGGGCTTCGCGGACGATGACGTCCTTGCCGTGGTTCTCGGCGAACTCATCGACGTAGTGCCCGGCGGTGAAGCCTTTCCACTCCGGCGCGTAGGGGTAGACCGGAATCTGGATCAGGTCCTTGTTTGGCAGCAGGTAGTTGTAGAGGCGCAACTCCATGGGCGAAATCACGTCTTCGGCATCGTGCAGGATGAAACCGGCGAACTGGATTTTTGCCTCGTTTTCAAAGCGCAGGATCGCATCGATGATGTTGTTCAGGCAGTCGGCCTTGCTGGTCGGGCCCGGCCGGGCGCACACCACTTTGTGCACATTGGGGTAGTGCTGACAGACCGCATCGACGTCGGCCTGGGTTTCGGCATCGTTGGGGTAGGTGCCGACGAAAATCTGATAGTTCTCATAGTCGATGGTCGAGGCAGCCAGCCGCGCCATCTCGCCGACCACGCCGACTTCGTTCCACGCCGGTACCATGATCGCCAGCGGCTTCTCGGGAATCGAATACAGGCGTTCCTCGTCAGCACGCTTGAATTTCTCGTAGATCCGCCAGCGCCGGATGAACTTGCGGCCCCAGTACACCAGATCGATGAACAGATCATCGAGACCGAGGATGAACATCAGCAGGGCGAGGATGATCGCCACATACTTCAGACCAAACAGCACATACGCAAAGAAATCGACCCAACCCAGGCTCATACCCCGTTACCCACCGCCGAGCGTGCGCTCAGCCAGGCGTGGAGGCGTTTGGCAATACGTTCACTGGCGCGGCCGATGGGCAGTTGCCGATTGAAAGCGGCGAGGGCGGCGATGAAGCTGGTGGTGTCGCCGTGTACCAGCACGATGTCCGGTTTGACCCGCTCGTAGGCCTGATCGAGTTGGGCGAGCAAATGTTGCGACAGACCATTTAGCGTCTGGCCCTGGGTCATGACTTGCAGGTCTTCGTCGCCCGTCAGTTCGAATGCATCCAGCACCTGCGTGAGCATCTCCCGATGCTGGCCGGTCGAGCAGATGTTGAGTTTGATGTCGGGCCACTGACGCAGAACCCCAGCCAAAGGAGCCATTTTGATGGCCTCCGGGCGAGTACCGAAAACCATCATGACGTTAAAGGACATTGACCCCTCCTGGGACGAAGCAAGGCCGTGGCCATTCGGCCAACAGCACCTATCTCTTTCTGAGAAATAAAGAAAAGCAGCCGGATCGGAGCTTGTCCAATCCGGGCTTGAGGCTAGTTGTTACAGATCAACTGGAACGAAAGTGCCATTACCTGATGGCTCTTAGGTGGCACTTTCAGGAAAAGTTCCATCGTTTTGCGCGGGGGATGGTGCAGAGGGTGCTGAGGGTGTTTTGCAGCCAAGGCAAATCATGGCGTGGCAGGGGCGACTGGCGCATAGGCCTGCGTTTCGGAATATGGCGCTCGAGCTCTGCTTCAAGCTTAAGACGACTTCCGATGCCTTTCATCTTGCTCAGTAGCTTTCCATTGCGCCAGATCAGAACGGTAGGAGTGCCGCTGACTTCCAGATGCCTCGGACACTCGCTGGTGTTGAGCATGTAAAAAAAAGCGTATGGCAGATACGGCTTTGCTACCTGCTCAAAAACAGGGCCTGCCATTTCGCAGGCAAGACAATGTGGATGACCGAAGTAATAGACTACAGTTCGCCAGGTTCTCAACGATTTGCGGTAGTCATCTGCAGACTTCACCTGCGTGATAAATGCATTCATCAATTGCACCTGTGTCCATCAAGATGAATTGGTTAGAGCAAATAAATAAGCGAGCCAACCGCGACCGGATCACTCGCTTGCAATATTTCAGAGTTCCACAAGAGTCACATCACTGAAGTAAGAACCTTTTTCCCCAGGCGTACCATCGTTGGCCTCTAGCGTGACTGTGAACTTGAGCGTTCCGGCTGGCGCCTGGATCGTTGCGAACTTGATTGTCCATGGCTGATCGCCACCTGCATCAAGGCGCGTAACAGGGCCTGTGGGGTGCGGCTGCAGTGAGACACGACCGGCGCAACCCGAGTCTGTTTTCATTCGTGCGGACAGCATGAAATTTGTAGCGTTACCGATTAACACCTCCTGACTGATAGAGCCCGGTTGAGCGATTACGCAATGCCCGCCTGGAAAGCTCACGTCTTGTGGATCATTAACCGTCCAGTCGCTGCCTTGCTGCGCGAAGTCGGGGTTTTTAATCAGATTGGCCATGACAAATATCCTTGTTGGAGTCGCTGGTTTCAGGTGTGTGCAGCACTTTTAAAGGTGCTGTGCCATTAGGCAATTCGATATCTGGATCGACAACTGTCAGTTCTGACAGGGGAAGCGGGCATTCCGATGAGTGGTCGTTTCTCGTTTGTAATCTCGAAATCCCCTCGCCAGTAAGTACAGGGGGCTGCACCAATCAGGTGCCACTTGTGTGGCGTTACTTCCCAGCGCGTAGTGTTCGGTAGCGGCATTCGTCAGGCCGAAGCATCGGTGTCGTGGTTCCAAAGTCCGTTAACCAGCTGAATTTCAAAAGCTTTCCACTCTTCCAAGATTTTCGCGGCGGACCGTGGCACACTTTCTGCTGTCTATTCCGTAGTAACAAACCGAATTCCGGTATAGCGGAATAAACAATCCTCTGGAGTGCTTGCCATGCATCGCCGACCTTCCTTGTTCAAAGCGTGTGTTTTTGTTCTTGCGGCTTCGTCCGCTGTCATGGGGATCGCCCAGGCGGCCGACAGCAAGCTCGACAGCGTCCTGGCCCGTGGAAAACTGATCGTGGGGACTGGCAGCACTAACGCGCCGTGGCACTTCCAGGGCGCGGATGGCAAGTTGCAAGGCTTCGATATCGACATCGCCAGAATGGTGGCCAAAGGTCTGTTCAATGACCCGAGCAAGGTCGAGTTCGTGGTGCAGTCGTCCGATGCGCGGATTCCCAATCTGCTGACCGACAAGGTCGACATGAGCTGCCAGTTCATCACCGTCACCGCCAGCCGTGCGCAGCAAGTGGCGTTCACCCTGCCGTACTACCGCGAAGGCGTCGGCCTGCTGCTGCCGAACAACAGCAAGTACAAGGAAATCGAAGACCTGCAAGCCGCCGGCGACAGCGTGACCGTGGCAGTGCTGCAGAACGTGTATGCCGAGGAGCTGGTGCATCAGGCACTGCCCAAGGCCAAGGTCGATCAGTACGACAGCGTTGATCTGATGTATCAGGCCGTGAACTCCGGTCGTGCCGATGCCGCCGCCACCGACCAGTCTTCGGTCAAATACCTGATGGTGCAGAACCCAGGCCGCTACCGCAGCCCGACTTATGCCTGGAGTCCGCAGACCTACGCTTGCGCCGTCAAACGTGGCGATCAGGACTGGCTGAACTTCGTCAACACCACACTGCACGAAGCCATGACCGGCGTTGAGTTCCCGACCTACGCCGCCTCGTTCAAGCAATGGTTCGGCGTGGATCTGCCATCGCCTGCCATCGGTTTCCCTGTCGAATTCAAATGATCCCGTGAGAGTGGGGCGCGCTGATGCGCCCCGCTCAAGGTACTGCCGACCATGAACTATCAGTTGAACTTTGCCGCCGTGTGGCGCGATTTCGACACCTTGCTGGCGGGGCTCGGTCTGGGCCTCGAACTGGCGCTGGTGTCGATCGCCATCGGCTGCGTGATCGGCCTGCTGATGGCGTTTGCCTTGCTGTCGAAGCATCGCGCCTTGCGGGTGCTGGCATCGGTGTATGTGACGGTGATCCGTAACACGCCGATCCTGGTGTTGATTCTGTTGATCTACTTTGCGTTGCCGAGCCTGGGGATCCGGCTGGACAAGATCCCGTCGTTCATCATCACGCTGTCCTTGTATGCCGGGGCGTATCTGACCGAAGTTTTCCGCGGTGGTTTGTTGAGCATCCCCAAAGGTCAGCGCGAAGCGGGGTTGGCCATTGGTCTGGGCGAGTGGCAGGTGAAAGCCTACGTCACCGTGCCTGTGATGTTGCGCAACGTGCTGCCGGCGCTCTCGAACAACTTCATTTCGCTGTTCAAGGACACCTCGCTGGCCGCCGCGATTGCGGTGCCGGAGCTGACCTATTACGCGCGCAAGATCAACGTCGAAAGCTACCGGGTGATCGAAACCTGGCTGGTAACCACGGCGTTGTATGTCGCGGCCTGTTACCTCATTGCCATGCTGCTGCGTTACCTCGAGCAGCGTCTGGCGATCCGCCGATAGGAGGCTGCGATGTACGAATCCCCCAGTTGGTTGCATGAGTTGTGGATTGCCCGCGAAGCCTTGTGGCAAGGCTTTCTGACCAGCGTGCAGGTGTCGGCGCTGGCCATTTTGTTCGGCACGGTCATCGGCGTATTTGCCGGGCTGGTGTTGACCTACGGCAAGTTCTGGATGCGCGCACCGTTTCGCTTTTATGTTGACCTGATCCGCGGCACCCCTGTGTTTGTGCTGGTGCTGGCCTGCTTCTACATGGCGCCGGCGCTCGGCTGGCAGATCAGTGCATTTCAGGCCGGCGCACTTGGGTTGACGCTGTTTTGCGGCTCCCACGTTGCCGAAATTGTGCGCGGCGCGTTGCAGGCGTTGCCGCGTGGGCAGATGGAAGCCGGCAAAGCCATTGGCCTGACGTTCTATCAGTCCCTCGGTTACGTGCTGTTGCCTCAGGCGCTGCGGCAGATCCTGCCGACCTGGGTCAACTCGTCCACGGAAATCGTCAAGGCCTCGACCTTGCTGTCGGTGATCGGCGTGGCCGAGCTGTTGCTCAGCACTCAGCAGATCATCGCCCGGACGTTCATGACTCTGGAGTTTTATCTGTTCGCCGGTTTTCTGTTCTTCGTCATCAACTACGGCATCGAATTACTCGGCCGGCACATTGAAAAGCGGGTGGCCCTGCCATGACTCAAGCTCAAGTTTCCAACGTCCAGAACGGTCAGCCCTTGCTGGACATCCGTGGCCTGCACAAGCAATACGGCGCGGTCGAAGTGCTCAAAGGCGTCGACCTGAGCATGCAGCGCGGCAACGTGGTGACGCTGATCGGCTCCAGCGGTTCGGGCAAGACCACGCTGCTGCGCTGCGTGAACATGCTCGAGGAATTCCAGGGCGGGCAGATCCTGCTCGATGGTGAATCCATCGGTTATGACGAACTCAACGGCAAACGCGTGCGCCACCCGGAAAAAGTCATTGCGCGCCACCGGGCGATAACCGGCATGGCGTTCCAGCAATTCAACCTGTTTCCGCACCTCACCGCGTTGCAGAACGTCACCCTCGGCCTGCTCAAAGTCAAAAAGATGCACAAGGACGAAGCGGTGGTCCTGGCCGAAAAATGGCTGGAGCGGGTCGGCCTGCTGGAGCGGCGCAATCACTTTCCCGGCCAGTTGTCCGGCGGTCAGCAGCAGCGCGTGGCGATTGCCCGGGCGATTGCGATGAACCCGAGCCTGATGCTGTTCGACGAAGTCACCTCGGCCCTCGACCCGGAACTGGTCGGCGAAGTGCTGAACGTGATCAAGGGCCTGGCCGAGGACGGCATGACCATGTTGCTGGTGACCCACGAAATGCGGTTTGCCTTCGAGGTCTCGGACAAGATCGTTTTCATGAATCAGGGGCGCATCGAAGAGCAGGGGCCTCCCAAGGAACTGTTCGAGCGTCCGCAATCATCGCGGCTGGCGGAATTTCTCAAAAGCACACGGTTCTGACTTTTCACTTTTTCAATCAGGAGAAACATCCATGAGCATTACTCGTTACGGCACCGGCAGCACCGCCGCTGGCGGCCAGCCACGTCCATTCGCCCGCGCTGTCGAGGCTGATGGCTGGCTGCATGTTTCCGGTCAGGTGCCGGCGGTGGATGGCGAGATCATTGTCGGTGGCATCGTCGAGCAGACTCACCAGACCATGAAGAACCTGATCGCGATTCTTGAAGAGGCCGGTTACGGCCTGGAAGACGTGGTACGTGCCGGGGTGTGGCTGGATGATCCGCGGGATTTCAGCAGTTTCAACAAAGTGTTCGGTGAGTACTTCAAGCCCGAACATGCACCGGCCCGGGCCTGTGTGCAGGCGAGCATGATGGTCGACTGCAAGGTCGAGATTGACTGCATTGCGTACAAAAAGAAGGCTTGAGAGATGTGGCGTTGCTGAGGCCGTAGCCCCCTCACCCTAACCCTCTCCCCCAGGAGAGGGGACTGATCTCTATCGATGCAGATTGTTGTGCCAGACGATGACATCTGCACCGATGCAGTCAGGCTCCTTCTCCCCCTGGGCGGTCCGACGTTTCGGGAGGGCGGGGGGTGAGGGCTGCGATCCAACTGACACAACGCCAAGGGCCAGTTACCATCCCGGCATCTTTTATGGGAACAACAGAAATGACCGAAGACACCATCAAGCGCCGGGCACGCGGTCTGGACCGGGCGTTCGATATCCTCGATTTCCTCAAGGAGATCGGCCAGCCGCTGCGCCCGAACGACATCGCCAACGGCATCGGCAGCCCGAAATCCACGGTCTACGAACTGGTAGCGTCATTGCTCGAACGGCGGATTCTGGAGCCGGTGGGCAAGGACGGTCACGTCTATCTCGGTCGTCAGCTGTACTTCCTCGGCCAGGCGCATTTGCGCCATTTCGACCTCAGTCGCGAGGCCGATCACGCGTTGCAGGAGATCGTCAGCCAGACCCGGGAAACCGCGCAGATGTGCCTGCTCAACGGGCGCAAATACACGGTGGCGCTGATGAAGGAGGGCGAGCGGCATTTCCGCATCTCTTCCGATATTGGCGAAAACGCGCCGATCCCGTGGACGGCTTCCGGACGCTTGCTGCTGGCGCACTTGAGTGACCAACAGATCAGCGATCTGATCGACCCGGATGACTTCATTTTGCCGGATGGCCAACGCCTGCCGATGGACACGTTTCTCAAGGAAATCCGTCAGGCCGGTATCGACGGTTTCTTCTCCTTCGACAGTGTTGCCGACACCTTTACCCATTGCTTCGCCGCCCCGGTCAAAGACCCGAGTGGCGTGGCCATCTGCACCCTGTGCATCGTCGCGCCGCGCGCCGATGCCAAGACCAACTACAACGACTATCGCCGGGTCTTGATCGAGAGCGCCAACAGCCTCGCCCGGCGAATCAACGAATAACCGCGCCTGCCAGCGGGCGCGCCTGTGAGGAGTTCGACCATGACGACTGCCAACAACACTGCTGCCGTGGAAAAGGGCGATGCCGCCCTCGGCGCGCACCTGGTGCGTGACATCAGCCTGCCTGCGCTGGTGCTGCACCGCGTGGCGCTGGAGCACAACATCCGCTGGATGCAGAAATTCGTCAGCGACAGCGGCGCCGAACTTGCGCCTCACGGCAAGACCAGCATGACCCCGGCGCTGTTTCGTCGTCAGCTCGACGCCGGCGCCTGGGGCATCACCCTGGCCAGCGCCACCCAGACCCGCGCTGCTTACGCCCACGGCGTGCGCCGAGTGTTGATGGCCAATCAACTGGTCGGCACGCCGAACATGGCGTTGATCGCCGATCTGCTGGTGGCCGATTCGAACTTCGACTTCTATTGCATGGTCGATCACCCGGACAACGTCGCCGATCTGGGCGCTTATTTCGCGTCTCGTGGCGTGCGGCTGAACGTGATGATCGAGTACGGCGTCGTGGGCGGCCGTTGCGGTTGCCGGACTGAGCAGGAAGTCATCGAACTGGCCAAGGCCATCGGCGCGCAACCGGCGCTGGCCCTGACCGGCATCGAAGGTTACGAAGGCGTGATCCACGGCGATCACGCCGTCAGCGGTATCCGTGAATTCGCGGCGTCCTTGGTGCGCCTGGCGGTGCAATTGCAGGACAGCGGCGCGTTCGCTATTGCCAAGCCGATCATCACCGCGTCGGGGTCGGCCTGGTACGACCTGATCGCCGAGTCGTTCGAAGCGCAGAATGCTGGCGGGCGTTTCCTCAGCGTGCTGCGTCCCGGCAGTTATGTGGCGCACGACCATGGCATCTATAAAGAGGCGCAGTGCTGCGTGCTCGATCGTCGCAGCGACCTGCACGAAGGCCTGCGCCCGGCGCTGGAAGTCTGGGCCCACGTGCAGTCGATGCCGGAACCGGGCTTTGCCGTGATAGCTCTGGGCAAGCGTGACGTGGCGTTCGATGCCGGAATGCCGGTGCCGTTGCTGCGTTACAAGGCCGGAGTATTGCCGGCGGTGGGTGATGATGTCGGCGCCTGCAAGGTGACGGCGGTGATGGACCAGCACGCGTTCATGACCGTGGCGCCGGGCGTGGAATTGCGCGTCGGCGACATCATTTCCTTCGGTACTTCGCACCCGTGCCTGACTTTCGACAAGTGGCGCGTAGGGCTGCTGGTGGACGAGCAGCTGTCGGTGATCGAAACCATGGAAACCTGCTTCTGATGAACACGCTCAGTCCATTGGGTCCGAACATTCCGCGCATCGCCCTGATCGGCGAATGCATGATCGAACTCCAGCAGCGTGCCGATGGCAGTCTGCAACAGAGCTTTGGCGGTGACACGCTGAATACGGCGGTCTATCTGTCCCGCGCCATGGGTGACAAGGCGCAGGTCGATTACGTCACGGCGTTGGGTGACGACAGTTTCAGTGATGCGATGTGCCGTAGTTGGGCCGATGAAAACATTGGCCTGGATCTGGTTCAGCGCTTGCCCGGTCGCCTGCCGGGCCTGTATTGCATCCAGACCGACGCAGCCGGTGAACGTCGTTTTCTGTACTGGCGCAACGAGGCCGCCGTTCGCGACTGCTTCACCTTGCCTGCGGCCGCACCGATTCTGGCGGCGCTGCCGGATTACGACGTGCTGTATTTCAGCGGCATCACGCTGGCGGTACTCGGCGCTCAGGGACGGGAGAAACTGATCGAGACCTTGATCCAGGCCCGTCAGCGTGATGCGCGTATCGTCTTCGACAACAATTACCGGCCACGGCTATGGGCGTCGCAGGAAGAGGCGCGGGCGGCGTATCGCAGCGTATTGCCCCATGTCGATATGGCGTTGCTCACGGTGGATGACGAACAGGCGCTGTTTCATTTCGCCGACTGCGATGCCGTGTTCGAGGCATACGCGCAGATCGGCACGCCGGAAGTGGTGCTCAAGCGCGGGGCCGAAGCCTGCCTGATCCGTTGCGACGGGGAAGCGTTCGAAGTGCCGGCGCAGAAGGTCGAGAAGGTGGTGGACACCACAGCGGCAGGGGATTCGTTCAGTGCGGCGTATCTGGCCAGTCGCTTGTCGGGCGCAAGCCCTGCGCAGGCGGCGGAGGCTGGGCACCGGTTGGCCAGTCGGGTGATTCAGGTGCCTGGCGCACTGATCCCCAAAAAATGAATCCGATCTCTGAAGGCGCTGCCGACAGCCGCGCCTTCAGGGCACCGGATCAATCGCGGAAAAACACCTGCACCAGGTGATAGCCGAACTTGCTCTTGATCGGCCCGTGCACTGTGCGCAGCGGTTTCTTGAAGATCACTGCATCGATCGCACCGACCATCTGCCCCGGCCGCACTTCACCCAGATCGCCGCCACGCTTGCCGGACGGGCAGGTCGAGAATTTCTTGGCCAGCACATCGAACGCTTCACCGTTGGCGATGCGTTGTTTGAGTTTTTCAGCCTCTTCGGCAGTTTTCACCAGAATGTGGCGGGCTTGGGCTTTCATCGTGCAATACCTGTAGCGGGGTAACGGCGGGGCGCGGATTATGCCTCAAGTCACGGGTTTTGGCTGAGCATCGTGCGGATCTTGCTGGCCAGCAGTTCGATGGAAAACGGTTTGGCCACCATGTCCATGCCGTCCTCCAGGAAGCCTTGACGCTCGGCGGCTTTTTGCGCGTAACCGGTCATGAACAACACTTTGAGCCCCGGACGATGCTGGCGCGCGATTTCCGCCATTTGTCGGCCATTCATGCCCGGCAGTCCGACATCGGTCACCAGCAGATCAACACGCAGGTCGGATTCCAGCAGCGGCAAGGCACTCTTGGCGTCTTCGGATTCATGGGCGCGGTAACCCAATTCCTTGAGCAGGTCCATGACCAGCATGCGCACCGCCGGATCGTCCTCGACCACCACCACGTTTTCGCCGGTTGCGACGGTGGGTGTCTGCGTCGCCGTTTCAATCACCGCCGGCTCCGGCACCAGAGAATGCAGGCGAGGCAGGTACAGGCGCACGCAGGTGCCCTGACCCGGCAGGCTGTCGAGACTGACATGGCCGCCGGATTGCTGGGCAAAGCCATAAATCATCGACAACCCGAGCCCGGTGCCCTGGCCAATCGGCTTGGTGGTGAAGAACGGATCGAAGGCCTTGGAACGCACCGACGGCGTCATGCCGGTGCCATTGTCGCTCACGGCGAGCATGAGGTAATCACCGGCCTTGACCGGTTCGAGGGTGGTGATGTCGTTGCCGTCGAGATAGACGTTGGCGGTCTCGATCAGCAGCTCACCGCCGTCCGGCATCGCATCGCGGGCGTTGATCACCAGGTTGAGCAGGGCGTTTTCCAATTGGCTGACATCGGTGCTGACGGGCCAGACACTGTCGGCCAGGCGCAGAGTCAGTTCGATCGGATCGCCCTTGGTGCGGCGGATCAGATCTTCGAGTGAGTGGATCAGCTCATTGACGTTCAAGGTCTTGCGATCCAGCGACTGGCGCCGGGAGAACGCCAGCAGGCGGTGAGTCAAGGCAGCGGCGCGATTGGCCGATGACACCGCCGCCTCGGTGAACCGGCCGATCTCATCGGTACGGCCACTGGCGATGTAGCGCTGCATCAGGTCGAGGCTGCCGATGATTCCGGTCAGCATGTTGTTGAAGTCATGGGCGATGCCGCCGGTGAGCTGGCCGACCGCTTCCATTTTCTGTGCGTGGCGCAGGGCATCTTCGGCGCGTTCGCGTTCGAACATTTCGTTCTGCAAACGCTGGTTGGCCTGGGCCAGTTGCTCGGTGCGCGCACTCACGCGCTCCTCAAGGGTTTCATTGAGGTTGCGCAAGGCTTCTTCGGTCTTTTTGCGTTCGGTCTCGTCGATCACGAAAATGTAGAAACCGTTCACCGCGCCATCCGGGCCGTGACGCGGCAGGTAGTTCATCAAGGCATGGCGCTGGCTGCCGTCGCGGTGGGGAGTGTACAGGCTGAACGAACAGGGTCGGCCAGCCAGGGCTTCGGCGATATACGGAGCCCGCAGGAAGTAGGACTCTTCGCCGATCACTTCGCGGATCGTACGACCGTACAGCTCCTGTGGCGTCAGTCCGTACCAGTCCAGATACGCGGCGTTGTTCAGGCGAAAACGTTCTTCACGGTCAACGTAGCTGATCAGGATCGGCATCGCGTTGATGATCAGTTGCAGCTCGGTCTGGCTTTGCCGCAATGCCTGTTCGGTGTGCTTGCGTTCGGTCAGGTCCAGCGCTGCGCCAAGAAAACGCATCGGCCGTCCGTGGTGATCCTTGTAGCAACGACCGCGGGCGAACACCCAGCGTACGTCGCCATTGGCTTGCAACAGGCGGTACTCCTCGGCGTATTCGGTGCCATGGGTGATGCAATGTTTGATGTTGCGGGCGATCAGTGCACGGTCTTCGGGGTGTACGCCGTACAGGTATTCACTGATCGGCAGCTGACTGGCCTGCGCCGGGTCGACGCCATGCAACTGGGCGAAATGCGCATCGGCGATGAAGCGGTCTTCACCGATGTCCCAGTCCCAGGTGCCAACCGCATCGGTGGCTGCCAGTGCCAGTTGCAGGCGCTCTTC
The DNA here is from genome assembly GCF_054071635.1 of Pseudomonas sp. SDO52101_S400. Taxonomy (NCBI): domain Bacteria; kingdom Pseudomonadati; phylum Pseudomonadota; class Gammaproteobacteria; order Pseudomonadales; family Pseudomonadaceae; genus Pseudomonas; species Pseudomonas sp. SDO52101_S400. The sequence continues at coordinate 33,752 of NZ_JBSVWF010000016.1, forward strand.
GCTTTCGCGCTGGGCCTTGAGGCTGTCTTCGGAGCGTTGCTGCAGTTCCAGGGCGATGCGTCGGCGTTCGTTGGTTTCGATGGCGGTGACCAGAATGCCGGCCACTTGCGCGCTTTCGTCACGGATCGGGCTGTAGGTCAAATCCAGCCAGAAGTCGGAATCCTGGCCGTCCCGTTGCAGGGTAAAGCGGCGTTCGCTGTAGGTTCGGACCTGGCCTTGTAGGACAGCGCTGTAAATCGGGTCGGTGAAGTCTCGAAGTTCCGGCCATATCTGGTGCGCCGGCTGTCCGAAAGCGTGCGGATGCTTGCTCCCGGCCAGCAACGCAAAGCCATTGTTGTAGATCTGAGTGAGCTGCGGGCCCCACAACAACAGCATCGGCATCGGTGAATGAATCACGATGTCAACCGCGGTCCGCAAGCTCTGCGGCCAATTGTCGGCGCTGCCCAGCGGGCTGCGGCTCCAGTCGGTGCGGGCAATCAATGCCTGGGCGTCGTTGGTGTTCGGTACAGCGTTCATCACATCAGTCCTGAGCGTGGGTCGGTGAGGCGGCGTCTACTATCCTAGTTCGATAGACGCTTTAGGGCCCGTTGCGTCACGACCGGCCTTGTATTCATTGAAAGCCTCGCAGGTGTTTTTTGCCATGGAAATCGACGCACTGCTCAAACAACTCGCCAGCCGCCACGGTTCCGATCTTTTCCTGTCCACGGGGGCGCCACCCAGTGCTCGGTTCGATGGCGTGCTGACGCCGTTGAGTGAACAGCCGTTCAAACCCGGCGAAGTGGCGACTGTAGCCGCCTCCCTGATGGACGCCGAGCAGCGCGGGGAGTTCGACCGGGATCTGGAAATGAACCTGGCGATTTCCCGCACGGGTATCGGTCGCTTTCGGGTCAATATCTTCAAACAGCGCAATGATGTGTCTATCGTGATCCGCAACGTCAAACTCGACATCCCCCGATTCGAAGACCTGAAGCTGCCGCCGGTCCTGCTTGAAACAGTGATGCTCAAGCAGGGAATGATCCTGTTCGTCGGCGCCACCGACTCGGGCAAGTCCACGTCGCTGGCGGCGCTGATCGATCATCGCAATCGTCACAGCAGCGGGCACATCATCACGATTGAAGACCCGATCGAGTACATCCACCGGCACAAGAAATCGATCATCAACCAGCGAGAGGTCGGGGTCGACACCCGCAGTTTCCATGCGGCGTTGAAAAACACTCTGCGTCAGGCGCCGGATGTGGTGCTGATCGGCGAAATCCGTGACCGGGAGACTATGGAGCATGCGCTGGCATTCGCCGAAACCGGGCATCTGGTGTTGTCGACGTTACATGCCAATAACGCCAATCAGGCATTGGACCGGATCATCAACTTCTTCCCCGAAGAGCGCCGGCCGCAATTGCTGCATGCCCTGGGCAATCACCTGAAGGTGTTTGTATCCCAGCGGCTGGTGCGAACCCGGGATGGTCAGCGCCGGGCCGCAGCAGAGGTGATGCTCGGTACACCGACGATTGCCGATCTGATTCGAGGTAATGACTTTGGCGAGCTGAAAAACATCATGGAAAAGTCAGGGGAACTGGGCATGCAGACCTTTGACGGTGCGCTGTTTGGATTGGTGGTGGAAGGAGTGATCGATGAAGACGAGGCCCTGAAAAACGCAGACTCGGTCAACAACCTGCGCCTGCGTCTGAAGCTGCACGCCGATACCGTGCCGTCCCCACCACCCTCGAGCGGCGAGTGGGGACTGATGGATTGAGCCGGTTCAGTCCTGAAGTTCGGCCCGATTGCGGAACTGCTCGAGCGCTTCAGGATTGGCCAGTGCATCGGTGTTTTTTACCGGCTCGCCATGCACCACATTGCGTACAGCCAGCTCCACCACTTTGCCGCTGATGGTGCGCGGAATGTCTGTGACCGCGACGATCTTCGCCGGTACATGGCGCGGTGTGGTGTTGGCGCGGATCACCTGACGGATCTGCTGTTGCAGTGCGTCATCCAGTGTTACGCCATCCTTGAGGCGTACGAACAGCACCACGCGCACGTCTTCTTTCCACTGTTGGCCGATGGCAACGCTGTCCAGCACCTCGGCGACTTTCTCCACCTGACGGTAGATTTCTGCCGTGCCGATGCGCACCCCGCCGGGGTTGAGCACCGCGTCGGAGCGGCCGTGAATCAGCATCCCGCCGTGGGGCAGTTGTTCGGCGTAGTCACCCTGGGCCCAGACGCCCGGGAACTGGCTGAAATAGGATTTGCGCAGCTTCTCGCCGTCGGAGTCATTCCACAGTCCGATGGGCATTGCCGGGAACGGCCGGGTACACACCAGTTCGCCCTTTTCGCCGATCACCGGTTGCCCGGCGTCGTTCCATACTTCGACTGCCATGGCCAGGCTCTTGCCCATGATCTCGCCTCGGCGCACCGGCAGCATCGGGTTGCCGTTGACGAAGCAGGACACGATGTCCGTACCGCCGGACATGGACGACAGGCAAACATCGGGCTTGAAGTCGCGATAGACGAAGTCGTAACTCTGCGGCGACAACGCAGAACCGGTGCAGAGCAGGGTTTTCAGGTGGCTCAAGTCATGGCTTTCACGGGGTTTGATGCCGCTGCTTTCAAGTGTCGCGAGGAACTTCGGGCTGGTACCGAACACGCTGATGCGTTCGTCGTCGAGCAGCTCCAGCAGGCGCTGGTTGTCCGGATAAAACGGTGAACCGTCATACAGCACCACTGCGCTGCCGACCGCCAATGCCGAGACCAGCCAGTTCCACATCATCCAGCCGCAGGTGGTGTAGTAGAACAAACGGTCGCCGGGGCCCAGATCGACATGCAGCCCATGCTCCTTGACGTGCTGCAGCAGTACGCCGCCGGTGCTGTGAACGATGCATTTCGGCACGCCCGTGGTGCCGCTGGAATACAGCACGTACAGCGGATGATCGAAGGGCACCGGGACAAACTGCGGCTCATCGCCCGGCTCGTAGAAGTCGTCCCACAACGTGACGTTGGCGGGCGTCCGGTAATCCGTGGCGTGGGCGTGAGGGCGTGCGTAGGGCACGATGATCAGTTGCTGCAGGGACGGCAGTTGTTCGAGGATTTCATTGATCTTGACGGTCTGGTCGATCTCTTTGCCGGCGTAGCGGTAACCGGCGCAGGTGATCAGCACCTTGGGTTCGATCTGACCGAAACGATCGATCACGCCATGGGTGCCGAAGTCCGGCGAGGAGCACGACCAGATCGCGCCGAGACTGGTGGTCGCCAGCATCGCCACCAGGGTTTGCCATGTATTGGGCATACACGCCGCGATTCGGTCGCCAGGCACGATGCCGGCCGCTTGCAGGCTGGCCTGGAAACCGGCGACTTGCCGGGCCAGTTCGGCCCAGGTCAATTGTTCACGCTGGCCGTTTTCCGCGATTGCGATGACGGCGACGGCATCGTCCCGTCGACTCAACAGGTGTTCGGCGAAATTCAGGGTGGCGCCGGGAAACCATTCGGCGCCTGGCATTTGCATGCCGTCACGCAAGACTGAATCTGGCTGCGTATGAAACTGGATGCCGAAGAAGTCGACGATCGCCTGCCAGAACAATTCGCGCTGGTCGATGGACCATTGGTGCAGGGCAGGGTAGTCGTCGAGGTGCAGATGATGGCGTTGATTAAGGAAGCGTCGAAAGCCATCCATGCGGGACCGGGCAATGCGTTTGGCATCAGGCTGCCAGAGGATGTCGGACATGGTTTGCCTCTTATTGTTTGTCAGACGGCTCCCACAGCAATGTGGGAGCGATCAGTTGAAAGCTTACTGTGCGAGCCACCCGCCATCGATATTCCATGCCGCGCCACGCACCTGGCTGCCGGCCTCGCTGCACAGGAACAGCACCAGCTCACCCAGATGCGCAGGCGTGACGAATTCCAGTGAGGGCTGTTTCTCGGCCAGCAGATCGTGCTGCGCCTGCTGCGGGTCGACACCTTTGGCTGCGCGATCGTCGATCTGCTTCTGCACCAGCGGCGTCAGCACCCAGCCAGGGCAGATCGCGTTGCAGGTGACGTTACTGGGGGCGGTTTCCAGGCCGACAACCTTGGTCAGGCCGATCACGCCATGTTTGGCCGCCACATACGCAGCTTTGCCGGTGGAACCGACCAGACCGTGTACCGAAGCGATGTTGACGATCCGTCCCCAGCCTTTGGCGCGCATGCCCGGCAAACTCAAGCGCGTGCTGTGAAACACCGACGACAGGTTGATGGCAATGATTGAATCCCAGCGCTCCACCGGAAACTCTTCAACTGCCGCGACGTGCTGGATGCCGGCGTTGTTGACCAGAATGTCCACGCCGCCGAACTCGCGTTCGGCGTAGGCGATCATGTCGGCGATCTGTTCAGGGCTGCTGACGTCCGCCGGGTGATGGCCGACCTTGCCGCCGAACTGGCCGACTTCGGCGATCACCTTGGAGGCATCGCCAAAGCCGTTGAGGATCAGGTTGGCGCCGGCCTTGGCCAACGTCAGCGCAATGCCCAGTCCGATGCCGCTGGTGGAGCCGGTGACCAGTGCGGTCTTGCCAGTAAGAGTCGTCATGAATACCTCACACAATGCCAGTGGCGTAGAAAGTGCCGATTACCACGAAAACCGCCAGGGTCTTGATCAGCGTAATACAGAAAATGTCTTTATAGGCCTCACGGTGGGTCAGGCCAGTGACCGCCAGCAACGTGATCACCGCGCCGTTGTGCGGCAAGGTGTCCATGCCGCCACTGGCCATCGCGGCCACGCGGTGCAGCACTTCCAGCGGAATGTTGGCGGCGTGGGCGGCGCTGATGAACTGTTCGGACATCGCCGCCAGGGCGATGCTCATGCCACCCGACGCGGAGCCGGTGATGCCGGCCAGCAGGGTCACGGTGATCGCTTCGTTGACCAGCGGATTGGGAATGCTCTTGAGCCAGTCGGCCAGCACCAGAAACCCCGGCAATGAGGCGATGACCGCACCGAAACCATATTCAGACGCAGTGTTCATCGCTGCCAGTAACGCACCGCTGACGGCGCTTTTGCTGCCTTCGGCGAGCTTGCTTTTGATCGCTTTAAAACCGAATGCCAGGACCATCAGGATGCCGACCAACAGGGCTGCCTGCACCGCCCAGATCGCCGTGAGTTTGGCAATTTCGGTGGTGACGGGCGCGGCCATGCCCGGCAGCGCGAGACTGTGGGTCTTGCCGTACCACTGCGGAATCCACTGGGTAAACAGCAGGTTCATGATGCCCACCGCCAGCAGCGGCGACAGGGCAATCCACGGGTTGGGCAGTTTCAGGTCTTCGGCGGTTTCCGGTTCGTTGCGCAGTTCGGTGCCATAGCCTTCGCCGGCACGCTGAGCCTTGTTGCGTTGGCGCTGTAGAAACAGCATGCCGGCGCAGAACACAAAAATCGTACCGATCACACCCAGCCACGGCGCTGCCCAGGCAGTGGTGTTGAAGAAGGTGCTGGGAATGATGTTCTGGATCTGTGGCGTACCAGGCAGGGCATCCATGGTGAACGAGAACGCGCCGAGGGCGATGGTCGCCGGGATCAGGCGCTTGGGGATGTTGCTCTGGCGGAACATTTCCGCTGCGAACGGGTAGACCGCGAACACGACGACGAACAGCGACACGCCGCCGTAGGTGAGCAGGGCGCAGACCAGCACGATCACCAGCATTGCCTGGCGGGTGCCAAGCAGACGAATCGCTGCCGCGACAATGGAGCGGGAGAAACCCGAGAGTTCGATCAGCTTGCCGAACACGGCGCCGAGCAGGAACACGGGAAAGTAGAGTTTGATGAAGCCGACCATCTTTTCCATGAACACCCCGGTGAAGGCAGGGGCGACGGCGGACGGGTCGGTGAGCAGGACGGCGCCGAGGGCGGCAATCGGGGCAAAAAGGATAACGCTGTAGCCACGGTAGGCCGCGAGCATCAGCAGCGCGAGGGCTGCCAAGGCGATGATCACACTCATGGTGTGCTCCTTCGATTGTTATTTTTGTGGGTGGAACGGGTGTGGGAAGGGCTATAGCGAGATCTGTGCCAGATACTTAAGTTGTTGAAATAAAAGGAATTTAATTGATTTTTGGATACGGCTTTCGAGATTTTGTCTCTATTTTGAGACTTCTATGGCTGTGAGGGAGCTTTCGCGGGCAAGCCCGCTCCCACAGTTGAACGCTTTCCCCTGTGGGAGCGGGCTTGCCCGAGAAGCTTTTGATGTAGTCCAGATCTAGAGAATTGTGTCTCTTTATTGAGACTCTGCAATTCCGAGCGCAATCATTTTTTTATAAAGCGTCGACCGCCCCAGTCCCAGCCGCTGCGCGGCCTCAGTCACCTTGCCCCCGCATTGCGCGAGGGTCGATTGAATCAATTGCCGGTCAAACCGCTCGCGGGCCTGACTGAAGGTCTCGTTGGTTGCTGGCTCTGACAGAGGCGCCAGCGTTCGCTCAACCGGTGTAAACGTGCCAATCGCCGCCCGAATGTCATCCGCCGTCAGTATCAAGTCATCACTGAGCAGAGCTGCTCGCTCCAGCACGTTTCGCAACTCGCGAATGTTTCCCGGCCAGGCGTGCTGACCCAGTAACTCCAGCGCTTCACGATTGAGTTCATGCTGACTACGCAACTCTTCAAGAATCGCTTCACTCAGGGCCGGCAGATCGTCCAATCGTTCCCGTAGCGGCGGCACCTGAATCGGCAGCACGTTGAGTCGGTAGTACAAGTCGGCGCGGAACTCGCCGCGCTTGATCGCCGCTTCCAGATCCGTCGAAGTCGCGGCAATCACCCGCACATCGCTCTGGATCACGTCATTGGAGCCGACGGGCTCGAACTCTTTCTCCTGAAGCACCCGCAGCAATTTGCTCTGCAATGGCAGCGGCATGTCGCCGATCTCGTCGAGAAACAAAGTCCCGCCTTGAGCGATCTGCAACTTGCCGGTGCGGCCCTTGCGATCGGCGCCGGTGAAGGCGCCGGGCGCGGTGCCAAAGAACTCGGCTTCGAGCAGCGCTTCGGGAATCGCCGCGCTGTTGATGCTGACGAACGCCTTGTGCGCCCGAGGTGAAGCGCCGTGAATCGCCTGGGCCAGCAACTCCTTGCCGCTGCCGGTCTCGCCCAGCAGCAAAACCGGCGACTCGGCACTGGCGCTGCGGCGGGCACGGCGTTTGACCTCCAGGCTCGCAGCGCTGGTGCCGATGAAGTGGGCAAAGTTGTATTTGGTCTGCCTTGCGCGCAGCAGCGAACGGGTCGAAGCCAGTTCTTCCTGCATGCTCAGGTAGCGCTTGAGCATCGGCGACAGGCTGCGCAGCTCGTCGAACAGGGCAAAGCCGATGGCGCCGATCACTGCGCCAGCATCGTCGTGGATCGGCAGGCGCATCACCACCAGCGGTTCTTTCGGGGTGTCCTGCATGTCCAGCAGGATCGGTCGCCCGGTGCGCACCACTTCACGCAGCAAGCTACCCGGGATTACGCTTTCGCAAGGCTTGCCAATGGCTCCGGCCGCCGAATCGAGGCCAAAGCGCCGGGCGTAGCGCTCGTTCATCCAGACGATGTTCGCGTCGCGGTCGACAATCACCGTACCTTCGCTCGATTGCTCGATGATCTCGAACAACGAACGGATCGCCAGCGTGCGAACGCGTTGGTAATCCTTGAGGCTTTCGGTGGTGTTCATGGCGGCGTCCATATAGGAGGTCAGGAGGCGCGATTATGCCTACCCCGGATGCGCCGCTGCCAACAGCTCTTTGGTGTAGGGGTGCTGCGGCGAGTCGAACACCTCGTGACTGGCACCGCGTTCGACCACTTTGCCGTCCTTGATCACGATCATGTCATGGGCCAATGCCCGAACCACCGCCAGGTCGTGGCTGATGAACAGGTACGTCAGGCCATGTTTTTCCTGAAGCTGGCGGAGCAGGGCGACGACCTGTTTCTGCACGGTGCGATCCAGTGCCGAAGTCGGCTCATCGAGCAGGATCAGCGCCGGTTTCAGTACCAGCGCCCGGGCAATGGCGATGCGTTGGCGCTGGCCGCCGGAAAATTCGTGGGGGTAGCGATGACGGCTTTCGGGGTCGAGGCCGACTTCCTTGAGTACGCGGATCACCTGGGCGTCGCATTCGTCGGCTGTGGACTGGCAATGGACCTCCAGCCCTTCGCTGATGATCTGTGCCACTGACATGCGCGGGCTGAGGCTGCCGAACGGGTCTTGAAACACCACCTGCATCTGCCGGCGCCATGGGCGCATTTGCTTCTGAGTGAGGCTGTCGAGTGATTGGCCCTGAAAGCGGATGCTGCCGTCGGAATCGAGCAGACGCAGGATCGCCTGGCCCAGCGTAGATTTGCCCGAGCCGGACTCGCCGACGATGCCCAGCGTTTTGCCGCGCTGGATACTCAGGCTGATGCCGTCCACGGCCCGCAGGTATTGTTTGCGCTGGAACAGCCCGCCACCGACCGCGAAGTCGACCCGCAAGTCATCGACTTCCAGCACGTTTTCCCGTTCGTCCCGGGGCAGTGCTTCACCTTCGGGTTCGGCGTTGAGCAACACGCAGCTGTAAGGGTGTTTTGGCTCGGTGAACAAGGTTTCGCACGGTGCCTGCTCGACGATTTCCCCGGCCTTCATCACGCACACTCGTTGGGCGATGCTGCGCACCAGATTCAGATCGTGGCTGATCAGCAGCAGCGACATGCCGAGACGTTGCTGCAGGGATTTGAGCAGCACCAGAATCTTGCGCTGCACGGTGACATCGAGGGCCGTAGTCGGTTCGTCGGCGATCAACAGTTCCGGCTCGCAGGCCAGGGCCATGGCGATCATGACCCGCTGCCGCTGGCCGCCGGACAATTGGTGGGGGTAGGCCTTCAGTCGTTCTTTCGGTTTCTGGATGCCCACCAGCTCGAGCAGTTCGAGAATGCGTTTATGCGCTTCTTTACCACCCATGCCTCGATGCAGGAGCAGTGTCTCGCCGATCTGCTTTTCGATAGTGTGCAATGGGTTGAGCGAGGTCATCGGCTCCTGGAAGATCATGGCGATGCGGTTGCCCCGCAAATCGCGCAAAGTCTTGGGATCGGCACCGACCAGCTCCTGGTCGCGATAGCGAATGCTGCCGGTGGTTTGAGCTTCGCTGTCGGGGAGCAGCTGCAGGATCGAGTGGGCCGTCACCGATTTGCCCGAGCCGGACTCGCCGACCAGCGCCAGGCACTCACCGGGGCGGATGTCCAGGCACAGATTGCGCACCACGGTCTGGCCATGGAAGGCGACGCTGAGGTCACGGATTTCGATCAGGTTGTCAGTCATATCAAGGATCCGTTCATGAGCGTGGGTCAAAGGCGTCGCGCAATGCTTCGCCGATGAATACCAACAAGGACAGAATCAACGCGAGGGTGAAAAACGCCGTCAGTCCCAGCCACGGTGCTTGCAGGTTCTGTTTGCCCTGGCCGATCAACTCGCCCAGCGACGCACTGCCGGCGGGCATGCCGAAACCCAGGAAGTCCAGCGCAGTCAGGGTGGAAATCGCCCCGGTCAGAATGAACGGCAGGTAACTCAACGTGGCATTCATCGCATTGGGCAGGATGTGCCGGAAGATCACCTTGCGGTCGGTCAGTCCCAGCGCCCGTGCAGCCTTGACGTATTCGAGGTTGCGCCCGCGCAGGAATTCGGCACGCACCACGTCTACCAGCGCGAGCCAGGAAAACAGCGCCATGATCCCCAGCAGCCACCAGAAGTTCGGCTCGACAAACCCCGACAGAATGATCAGCAGGTACAGCACCGGCAGCCCCGACCAGACTTCGAGCAGGCGCTGACCGAGCAAGTCGATCCAGCCGCCGTAGTAGCCTTGCAGGGCGCCGGCCGCGATGCCGATCAAGGCGCTGACAAAAGTCAGCATCAGCGCGAACAGGATCGACACCCGCGCGCCGAAAATCACCCGTGCCAGCACGTCCCGTGCCTGATCGTCGGTGCCCAGCCAGTTGACTGAAGTCGGTGGGCTCGGAGCCGGTTTGTTGAGGTCGTAGTTCGGTGTGTCGTCGCTGAACGGGATCGGCGGAAACAGCAGCCAGCCACCGTCCTTGCGGATCAGGTTCTGGACATAGTCGCTGCGGTAATCGGCCTGGAAGGGCAGTTGTCCGCCGAACTCCTGTTCGGTGTGGCGCTTGAACACCGGGAAATACCACTGGCCTTGATAACTGACGACCAGCGGTTTGTCGTTGGCGATCAGTTCGCCACCGAGGCTGATCACGAACAGACCAATGAACAACCACAATGACCACCAGCCCCGACGGTTTTTCTTGAAACGTTCGAAACGGCGACGGCCCAGAGGCGAGAGCTTGAACATCAGGCGTTCCTCGCGGCGAAGTCGATGCGCGGATCGACCAGCGTGTAGCACAGGTCGCCGATCAGTTTTATCAGGAGGCCGAACAGGGTGAAGATGAACAATGAGCCAAACACCACCGGATAATCGCGGGACACGGCCGCTTCGTAGCTCATGCGCCCGAGGCCGTCGAGAGAGAAGATCACCTCGATCAGCAACGAGCCGGCGAAGAACACGCTGATGAAGGCCTGGGGAATACCCGAGACCACCAGCAACATCGCGTTGCGAAAAACGTGGCCATACAGGACCCTGCGCTCGCTCAACCCCTTGGCGCGAGCGGTAACGACGTACTGACGGGTGATTTCATTGAGGAACGAGTTCTTGGTGAGGATGGTCAGGGTTGCAAAGCCGCCGATCACCAGTGCAGTGACCGGCAGAACAAGGTGCCAGAAGTAGTCGGCAATCTTGCCCAGCGTCGACAGCGATTCGAAGTTGTCCGAGACAAGCCCGCGCACGGGAAACCAGTTCAGCGATGTACCGCCGGCAAACACAACGATCAGGAACATCGCGAACAGAAACGCCGGCATCGCGTAACCGATGATGATTGCCGTACTGCTCCAGATATCGAAATGGCTGCCGTGATGCACGGCTTTGCGAATGCCCAGCGGGATCGACACCAGATAGGTGATCAGTGTCGCCCACAGCCCGAGGGAAATGGTCACCGGCATTTTCTGCAGAATCAGGTCGGTAACCGTGGCGCCGCGGAAGAAGCTCTTGCCGAAATCCAGCTGCGCGTAGTTCTTGAGCATCAGCCAAAGGCGTTCATGGGCCGGTTTGTCGAAACCGTACTGCTTTTCGATGTCCTTGATCAGTTGCGGATCAAGACCTCGGCTGGCACGGGAGGTGCCGCTCATGGTCTCGCTGGCACCGCCGCCAACACTGGCGCCACCGATGCCTTGCAGATGGGCGATGGCCTGTTCGACCGGGCCGCCCGGGGCAGCCTGGATGATCACGAAGTTGACCAGCAGAATGATCACCAGCGTCGGAATGATCAGCAGCAGGCGTCGCAGTATGTAAGCCCACATCAATGCGGCCCTCCGGGTCTGCCACGACTGATTTTCTCGGCCGTCATCTGCTGGTTGGTCAGCGGCGTACTGCTGATTTCCCACCAGCTCTCGATCGCTTCGTCATTGCTCGCTTGCACGGTAGGGATACCGAAGCGGTTCCACCACACGGTCGATGTGCCCGGCGGGTAATAGTTGGGAATCCAGTAGTAGTTCCATTGCAGCACCCGGTCCAGCGCGTGGGCGTAATGCAGCATGTCCGCCTGGGTCGAGGCGCGGATCAGGCCGTTGATCAAGGTATCGACCGCCGGGTTCTTCAGCACCATGTAGTTGTTGGCGCCGGGATCGTTGGCCGAAGCGGACCCGAAGTAATTGAGCAGTTCGCCACCTGGCGAGGTGGTGACCGGGTAACCCGTGACAATCATGTCGTAGTCGCGGCTCATCAAGCGATTGACGTATTGCGAGGAATCGATGCGGCGGATGTCGAGGTTGATGCCGATCTGTTTCAAGGTGCGTTTGTAGGGCAGCAGTAATCGGTCCATGCCGTTCTGGCTGACGAGGAAGGTGAAGCTCAACGGCTCGCCCTGAGCGTTGACCAATTGGTCGCCGTCCGGTTTCCAGCCCGCCTGCTCAAGCAGCTCAAGTGCCTGAAGTTGCTTGTCACGGATCAGGCCACTGCCGTCGGTTTTCGGCGCCTCGAAGACCTTCGTGAATACCTCGTCGGGAATTTGTCCGCGCAGAGGTTCAAGGATTTTCAGTTCGGCAGCGTCCGGCAGTTCACGGGCGGCGAGGGCGCTGTTGGAAAAGTAACTCTGTTGGCGGATGTACATGTTGCGCATCATCTGCCGGTTGCTCCATTCGAAGTCCCAGAGCATGGCCAGTGCCTGGCGCACACGTCGATCCTGGAACATCGGTTTTTGCAGGTTGAACACGAAGCCCTGGGCCGATTGCGGCGCTTCGGTTGCCAGGTGAGCTTTTTGCAGGCGTCCGTCGCTCAGGGCCGGGCTGTCGTAGCCTATCGAGTAGCCTGTAGCGGAAAATTCGCGGTTGTAGTCGTATGCGCCGCCTCGCAGCACCTGGCGGGCAACATCGGTGTCGCCGAAGTACTCGATGCTGAAATGATCGAAGTTGTAGAGCCCGCGGCTGACCGGCAAGTCCTTGCCCCACCAGTCGGGATTGCGTTCAAAAGTGATGCTGCGCCCGGAGTCGACCTTGCCGACCCGGTAAGGACCGCTGCCCAGCGGAGGCTCGTAGCCGCCACCGCCGGCGAAGTCCCGGGTCTTCCACCAATGCTCGGGAAACACCGGCAGGGTTGCGATGTCCAGCGGCAGGGTGCGGTTTTCATTGCTTTTAAAATCGAAGCGTACGGTCAGGGGCGCTTCTACTTCGACGCCTTTGACGTCCGCAAACTGGGTGCGATAACGCAGGCTGCCCTGGGTCATCAGCAAATCGTAGGTGTAGCGCACGTCTTCGGCGGTGATCGGTTTGCCGTCGGCGAAGCGTGCCTTGGGATTGATGAAGAAGCGCAGGGACAAACCGTCCTCGGACCGCTCCATCTTCTGTGCCACCAATCCGTAGACAGTGTAGGGCTCGTCCATCGAGCGCTGGGCCAGCGGGGAGTAAAGCAGGCCGTCGATCTGGGTGACGCCGATGCCCTTGTCGATGTAGGGCAAGACATGGTCGAAGTGACCGATTTCGATCGCCGAACGGCGCATCGTTCCGCCCTTGGGAGCCTGCGGGTTGGTGTAGTCGAAGTGACTGAAATTGGCCGGATACTTTGCCGGTTCGCCGTAAACGGTCAATGCATGCTGCGGTGCAGCGCTCACACCCGCCGCGCCCATCAGCAGAGCCACGGCAGTGAACATCAAAGTGGAGAAAGCCAGTCGCATTGTCAGCCTTAGAGCCGGGTAATCGATAAGCGCAATTTGTACGCGAGCGCAGCGCTGTTCGCCAGCCGCGTGGTGTAACCAAAACACAACGGCCCGCCATCTGGCGGGCCGTTACACAGCGCAGCGGACGAAGGATCAGTCCTGACGGCTGGTGACTTCCAGCAGGTGATAACCGAACTGAGTCTTGACCGGGCCTTGCACGACGTTGATCGGTGCGCTGAACACCACGGTATCGAATTCCTTGACCATCTGGCCCGGGCCGAACGAGCCCAGATCACCGCCCTGACGGCTGGACGGGCAGGTGGAATTGGCCTTGGCGACTTCAGCGAAATCGGCGCCGGCTTCAATCTGGGCCTTGAGTTCGTTGCACTTGTCTTCGCTGGAAACCAGGATGTGGCGGGCAGTGGCTTTAGCCATGGGAAAAATCTCCAATCAAATCAGTAAAGGGTGGAGCCTACCGGATTCAGTGGCCGATTTCTCGGCAAAGTTCCGTTCGGTTGCCTGATGGCGGCTCTCAGAGATTAGCGGCCTGCAGGCGCAAGGCGTGCTCGACGTACAACTGGATCGAATCGGCCGAACCGCCGCGCTCTCCGCCAGCCCGGCGCAAGCTGCGCAAGTGATCAAATGGGTAGTCGGACCGGATCACGGTGCCCAGATGGGAACTGTAGCGACCGACAAAACCGTCGTTCTGTTCAGGCTCTGTAATGAAGTATTGCGACAGCGCCCGGCAGATCCCCTGTATCGGGTCGAATGTCTGCGAATTCATTTCCGGCACAACACCGCTCCAGGAGTAGTAGCGGACACCGTTTACCTGTTCGGCTCCCTGTGCACCCCAGCTCTTTGGCAGGGCTTGCGGATATTTGTCATTGAAATCTCCGACTCCTGCGGTCGTCAGGGCATTCAGCGCGGCTATGGCATTTCGCGGAAGGGTGGTGGTTCCGCTGAGCAAGCATAGAAAGTCGGAAAACAGTGTGACCACGTTCTGCGCGACGCTCTCCGGTAGCCGTCCGGGAATCAGTGCCTTGCGCAAGAAGTCTGCGAGCTCCGAGCCATGGTTCGGTCCACTGACCGAGGTCACGGAGGCGACACTTTGTGGGGCAACCGCTGCTGCATAGCGAGCCGCCAGTGCGCCCTGGCTATGGCCGATCAGGTTGACTTTGGTCGCACCTGTGCCTCTGAGCACAGAATCAATCTGCCCGAGCAGTTGTTTGCCTCGTGCTTCATTGTCATGAATGGCTGACAGGTGCGGCACGAACACTTGTACGCCGGCGACCTTCAGTGCCTGTTTGACATCGTGGAACAGCTCAAAAGGGCCGATGCGCTCGAATCCGAACAGACCGTGCACCAACAGGATGGGATAAAGAGTTGAGGTATTTCGTTGCATTTTTCATCCTTGATCGCAGATGTTCATCGATATTTGAACGGTGCCACTCTAAAACAGTCGTTGAGCTCGCGATGTATGAAGAGTCTCGATTCAGCGCTGGAAACTGGATCAGTACGTGCAGGAAACTTCACTATTGTTTGAAATCCGGATCGGAATATTTGGACATCTATTGCATCGTCCAACGTATTTTTTCTGTCGTTGCCTACTTTCTGTGATGCGGTTGCCCGCGGTTTATGGAGCGAACGGACGACATCATTTTTTTGATGAAGCGGCTTGAATGGAGGTTCTTCGACGCAGCCAACCGGCTGCAGGGTATTTCCAGGGAGTGGAGCTACGAATGAATACGCAGAACGTGCAAGAGGCGACGCAGGGCAACGTTTTGGTCGCGACAATGTTCGAATCACCCGGGCTTTCCTGCCGCCATGAATCGGATGGCTCACTGCCGGTTGTCACCCTCGACACTGTGGAGGATGCGGTTCTCGACCCCTCGCGGAACAAGGTCGTCGTCCGGATTGCGCCTTATGCCGATATGGCCTGCGGCGACAGGGTGGTACTGAGCTGGCACGGTCTTGATATCGAGGGTGTGCCTTACCGAAAGGAAATCTTTCGATTCGTCAGTGACGCCCAGTTGGGGAGGGAGATCGTATTCGTCGTCAGAAATCCTCACATCGCTGCTTTGGATGGCGGTTCGCTGGAGGTCTTCTGGACATTGACCAGCGTTACAAGGCGGATGCCGGTGACCTCCGCTCGGACGCGACTCGATGTCGGCGATGTTCGATACAGTCTGCTGCCGGCCATCATTGACGACGCTGTGGGAGGGAGTCTTGAACCTGCACGCGTCCTCGATGGAACCACGGTCACCGTGCAGCCTTACGCCGGAATGACGGCGGGTGACCGGGTGGAGCTGATTTGGCAAGGTCCTGCTGAGCACGCTTCCTTTCGGGACCGCCTGATCGTCGAATCCTTTGCTGTTGGAGAACCGCTGGTATTTGGTGTCGACCCACAATTCATTGCCCCGCACTTGGGCGCAGAGGTGGTGGTTCAATATTGCATAGAACAGAAAAGCGGTGCGATTCGTGATTCAGGGGTGGCGCGAGTCAGCATTGCTTCGCTGGTGCGAGATGAATTGGTCGCGCCACAAGTGCTGGAGGCGGAAGGCGATGTGCTCGACGTAAACGACTCCATTGATGGCGTCAGTGTAATGATCAGCAACGCGCAGCTGGAAGTTGGAGAACTGGTCTATCTCAAGTGCGATGGAGAGTTCTTCTTTCATCGAGATGATCGGGAAATCAGTATCGGGATGGAAACTGAGCCGCTGGTCTTTGTCGTTCCCCATCGATTCTGGCGTGAACACATCAATACGGTCGTACGTGTGTCTTATTCAGTCGAGCGACTGGATGATGTCAGCCAGGTCTCCGATGTGGTCTTGTTGCGCGTACAGGAATGATCAAGCAGCCTTCCGTGCGTACTCGCAACGGAAGGCTGGTTTTGCAATCAGAGTGAGGGTTCTTTCCGAAGGCGGTCGGCTGCATCGAGCAGCAGGTGTTCCGTGGCGCTGAAGCCCAGGCAACCGTCGGTCACGGAAACACCGTAACGCAACGATTCGCTCAGGGGCTGGCAGCCTTCGAACAGGTGCGACTCGATCATCATGCCGACCAGCGAGCGGTCTCCTTGGAGACGTTGTTCCAGCACATCGTTGAAAACCTCGGGCTGGCGCAGAGGGTCCTTGCCGCTGTTGGCGTGACTGCAATCGACCATGATTCGGCTCGGGATCTTCAGGCGGCTCAGTTCTGTATGGATTCGGGAAACACTGGCGCGATCGTAGTTCGGTCCTTGATGGCCGCCGCGCAGGACCAGATGCGTGTCCGGGTTACCCGAAGTCGGGATGATTGCCGGATGGCCCTGGCTGTCTATACCGAAATGGCGATGTGGATGAGCCGCTGAGCGCATCGCGTCGACGGCGATTGATACGCCCCCATCGGTGCCGTTCTTGAAACCGACCGGCATGCACAGTCCGCTGGCCATCTCGCGATGAATCTGTGATTCAGTTGTTCGCGCGCCGATGGCAACCCAACTGAGCAGGTCATCGAAGTAACCGGCGGCCATGGGTTGCAGCAGCTCGGTGGCAACAGGCAGGCCGAGGCGGATCATTTCCAGCATCAGTTCGCGTGACAATGTCAGGCCCGCGGCCATGTCATCGCTGCCGTCCAGGTGCGGATCGTAGGCCAGACCCTTCCAACCGACGGTAGTGCGGGGTTTTTCGACGTAAGCACGCATCACGAGCAGCATTTCCTGACTGACGTCGTTGGCCAGTCGGGCAAGTTTTTCGGCGTATTCGAGCGCTGATTCGGGATCGTGAATGGAGCAAGGGCCGACGACGACCAGCAAACGGTGGTCTTCGCCGTTGAGAATGGCGCGGATGGCCTGGCGGTGGCTGGCAACCTGCTGGTTCAAGGCATTGCTCAGGGGCAATTGCTGCTTGAGTTGCAGCGAACTGGGCAGACGCAGGGTCAATGCTTCGTTGGCCGGGTTCAGGGTGGACAGTGGCAGAGCAGAGACGGACGAGTTCATATTGGATCTTCCTGGGCTGGTCGCGGGTCTTTCCCGCCGACTCGGCCCTATTGGGGTGTTCGACAGTTGGCCGTATTGGCTACATGTGTTGGCTTGCCACCTGTGGGTGACCGATCGGAGGCGGCAGGCTGTCCCGAGCGGAGGCTGCTAAATCGCCAGGCGGTAGAGCTGTCGTAACGGTAATAAGTGGTGTAGTTCATGTCGTGATTCCTCAAATGTCTGGTGTGTCGCTGAAAGTTCAGGGCCTGAAAAAACAAAACCCCCGGTCGGGAGGCCGACCGGGGGTTGAGAATTCTCTGGTAGGCGACCCGTCTAAAGTGGGCGCCGTGTGGGTATCAGGCGCGCCAGTGGCTAAACCAATACCCAAAATAAAAGCTGGCTGGAGCGCAAATGTCGTTCACGCGCGCAGCCGCAACCAAGCGCTGGGCGCTGGTGGCAAGAAGCTGTGCAAGGGCGTTGAACATGATTTGTCTCCGATGTGTGCGCCGAGCTTACTAGAGCCAGATGTGCGTCAGCAATCAGAAAATGCTATTGCAGGCACAGGACGTCCTCTATCGGTTGAGCCTTCGACAAGCTATGACACACTCTGCCGTTTTCAGCGGATCAAGGTTGAGTCACGACGACGCTGGCATCAGAGGTAAGGAGAGTCATGAAGGTTATGGATGTGCAAAAAAGGTTTCATTTGCGACGGGCAATGCCTGACGACCTGTCGTTTACGCGAGAAATCACCTGTCGGAACATGCTGCGCTATTACATCAGCTACGATCTGCTGTGGCAGGACGAAGCTTTCGATATAGCCTGGGCCGGGCGCGAAAACTGGATGATTGAATGTGATGGCAGGCCTGTAGGCTATTTCAGTCTCAGTCGTGATGTCCGCGCGTTGTACATTCGCGAGTTACAGGTCTGCGAGGGATTTCAGGGACAAGGTGCAGGATCCTGGGCGATCGATCAGGTTGTTGCAATGGCGCACCTTGAGCGTCGCCCGGCATTGCGTTTGACTGTATTCAAGAATAATCCGGCGCAAGTCCTGTATCGCAGAAAAGGAATGGTTGTGCAGGGTGAGGACGAGTGTTTCCTGAGGATGCATCTTGAATTCAGTACACGTGTGCTCTGAAACGCACGGCCGGCAAGCCCTGAATGATGAATTGAAACTTTTTATATGTTGCTTGCCGCTAGGTCTGTCTGGCACTTTTTGCTAAGGTGTCCGGCATCCCAATAAGACCAAATCGCGAGGTGTCTGCTTGATTAGGGTGCTAGTGGTCGATGACCATGATCTCGTTCGTACGGGCATTACACGAATGCTGGCCGATATCGATGGCTTGCAAGTGGTTGGCCAGGCCGAGTCCGGGGAAGAATCCCTTATCAAGGCCCGTGAATTGAAGCCCGATGTGGTGCTGATGGACGTCAAGATGCCTGGCATCGGCGGCCTGGAAGCAACGCGCAAACTGTTGCGCAGCCATCCGGACATCAAGGTGGTTGCGGTCACCGTATGCGAAGAAGATCCGTTTCCTACAAGGTTGCTGCAGGCCGGTGCCGCGGGTTACCTGACCAAGGGCGCCGGATTGCCGGAAATGGTACAGGCCATCCGCCTGGTCTTTGCCGGTCAGCGTTACATCAGTCCGCAAATTGCCCAGCAACTGGCGATCAAGTCCTTCCAGCCAACCAATGATTCTCCGTTCGACGCCTTGTCCGAGCGGGAAATCCAGATTGCCTTGATGATTGTCGGATGCCAGAAGGTGCAGATCATTTCCGACAAATTGTGCTTGTCGCCAAAAACCGTAAACACCTACCGTTACCGCATTTTCGAGAAGCTTTCGATCAGCAGTGATGTCGAGCTGACGCTTCTGGCAGTTCGACACGGCATGGTCGATGCCAGCCTCTGATCATGACTGAAACATTCGATTCCAGCGCCTTCCTCTCGACTGTCAGCGGGCGCCCCGGCGTTTACCGCATGTTCGACAGCGATGCGCGGCTGTTGTACGTCGGCAAGGCCAAGAATCTGAAGAAGCGCCTGGCCAGTTACTTTCGAAAAACCGGACTGGCACCCAAAACCGCTGCTCTGGTTGGGCGAATCGCCCAGGTCGAAACGACCATTACCGCCAACGAAACGGAAGCCCTGCTGCTTGAGCAAACGCTGATCAAGGAGTGGAGGCCGCCGTACAACATCCTGTTGCGCGACGACAAGTCTTATCCTTATGTGTTTCTGTCTGACGGACAGTTCCCTCGTCTGAGCATTCATCGTGGTGCCAAGAAGGCCAAAGGCAAGTACTTTGGGCCTTACCCGAGTGCCGGGGCAATCCGCGAAAGCCTCAGTCTTCTGCAAAAGGCATTCTTCGTGCGTCAGTGCGAAGACAGCTACTACAAAAACCGGACGCGTCCGTGTCTGCAGTACCAGATCAAGCGCTGCAAAGCTCCCTGTGTCGGGCTGGTCGAGCCTGAGGTGTACGCCGAAGACGTGCGGCACTCGGTAATGTTCCTCGAGGGCCGTAGCCATGCGCTGACCAACGAACTGTCCGCCGCGATGGAAGAGGCTGCAATCAATCTTGAGTTCGAACGCGCCGCCGAGTTGCGCGACCAGATTGCATTGCTGCGTCGGGTCCAGGATCAGCAGAGCATGGAAGGCGGGACCGGCGACATTGATGTGATCGCTGCCTTCGTCAACCCGGGTGGTGCCTGCGTGCATTTGATCAGTGTGCGGGGAGGGCGGGTTCTGGGTAGCAAGAACTTCTTCCCGCAGGTCGGGATCGAGGAAGACGTGGCCGAAGTCATGGCTGCGTTTCTTGGCCAGTATTTCATCAGCAGCCCTGAGCGGGACTTGCCAAGCGAATTGATCGTTAACGTGGTTCATGAAGATTTCCCCACGCTGATCGAAGCGATCCAGGAGTTACGCGGCCGAGAACTGTCCATCAGTCATCGGGTTCGCGGTACGAGGGCGCGTTGGCAGCAATTGGCCGTGACCAACGCCGAACAGGCGCTGGGCGCAAGGTTGGCCAACCGTCAGCACGTTGCGGCCCGTTTTGAGGCATTGGCCGAAGTGCTGAAGCTGGACGAGCCGCCACAGCGCCTGGAGTGCTACGACATCAGCCATTCCAGCGGCGAGGCGACCGTCGCTTCCTGCGTGGTGTTCGGGCCCGAAGGGGCGATCAAATCTGATTACCGTCGATACAACATCGAAGGCGTGACGGCAGGTGATGACTATGCCGCCATGCACCAGGCCTTGACCCGGCGTTTCAGCAAGCTGAAGGACGGGGAGGGCAAGTTGCCGGACATCCTGTTGGTGGACGGCGGCAAAGGCCAGTTGTCGATGGCGCGTGATGTGCTCAACGAACTGGCTGTACCGGATTTGATCCTGCTGGGCGTGGCAAAAGGTGCGACGCGCAAGGCAGGGTTCGAGACTTTGTATCTGAATGATGCCGCGCACGAATTCACATTGCGCGGCGACTCTCCGGCGTTGCACCTGATTCAGCAGATTCGTGACGAAGCTCACCGCTTTGCAATCACCGGACACCGAGCGCGCCGCGGCAAAACCCGTCGTACGTCAACGCTGGAAGGCGTGGCGGGCGTAGGTCCGACCCGTCGCCGGGACTTGCTGAAACATTTTGGTGGATTGCAGGAGCTGTCTCGTGCAAGCATCGAAGAGATCGCCAAAGCGCCGGGGATCAGTAAAAAGCTAGCAGAGTCGATTTATGCAAACCTGCATAGTGAGTAGAATGCCCATTCACCTCGTAGCCAGTTGTGCCGATGAATATCCCTAATCTGATTACCGTTCTCCGTGTCCTGCTCATCCCGATCTTCATTTTGCTGTTCTATCTGCCTTACCAGTGGAGTTATCTGGCCTCAAGTTCGGTCTTTGCCTTCGCGGCAGCGACGGATTGGCTTGATGGCTATCTGGCGCGACGCCTGGAGCAAAGCACTCCGTTTGGAGCGTTTCTGGATCCTGTCGCTGACAAACTGATGGTTGCTGTTGCGCTGGTGTTGCTGGTACAGGAGCATGGCAATCTTTGGCTCACGCTGCCGGCGGCCGTTATCATCGGTCGCGAGATCGTCGTTTCGGCGTTGCGTGAGTGGATGGCCGAACTCGGCGCTCGAGCGCATGTGGCTGTATCAAATCTGGGCAAATGGAAAACCGCTGCGCAAATGCTTGCACTGGTGATTCTCCTGGCCAACCCCAAGGTCTTCAGCTTCTGGGTTTTCATCGGCTATGCGTTGCTGATGGTGTCTGCAGGCCTGACCTTGTGGTCGATGGTTCAATACCTTCGGGCTGCCTGGCCGCATCTGAAGACCGATGTTGAAAAGAAATAAAACTTTTTTGAATCAAAGGGTTGACGGCGCTTCTGAATTCTATAGAATGCGCCACACCAAGCGGGAATAGCTCAGTTGGTAGAGCACGACCTTGCCAAGGTCGGGGTCGCGAGTTCGAGTCTCGTTTCCCGCTCCAAGTTTGTACAGCATCTGTTGTTGAGCTACTGACAACAAATGTTTTGAGGCCGAGTAGCAAAATGGTTATGCAGCGGATTGCAAATCCGCCTACGCCGGTTCGATTCCGACCTCGGCCTCCACTCTTAAAAACCCCGTAGATCAATGATCTACGGGGTTTTTTCTTGCCTGCGAGAAAGTGGGAATGCCTCTTTAATCGCAGGGCAAGCATATCTAAGGGCCTGTCCATGGCCCGTGCGTTGACGCTCTAAGAAAAAGCATCAACGCCTTAAAATTCAGCGGTCAGAGTCGGCAGGTTTTCATTTTTGCCTGATCATGCACTTATCTGAAAAACCACTTTTTCTTGACGCTTTGCTGCTTGTCTTTGCTGACTCTGGCAGCGATAGGCGCGGAGTGCCCCAGCGGCCAGTAAATGCCGTGCTTTGTCTCAGGGTCGAGATAGACCTTTATTTCGTCAAAGCCAGCCTTCTTCAGCTCTTCAATGACCGACCACTCAGAGAATCTTCTCATCTCAATGGTTGTGCCTGGACCGCCGTGATAGACGAGGTCGTGAAAGTACTGGATGTCGCCGTTCTCCTTGACGTTCCTCAAGTGCGGACCGTTTTCATTTTCGGTGATGGTCCATTCGTGCAGGTCTGGAAAGTTCTCGGTCGTGATTACGCCGCGTTCACCGGGGTGGAAGTACGGGACGGTGAATACAAAGACGCCACCTGGCTTGAGGAGGCGTCGGGCATTTTCAAAGGCCCGACTTACGGGAGATGCAACGTGCTCGAAAACGTCACTCGAGACGATAAAGTCGAGTGTCCCAGCCATGGCCGGGTCGATGTTGGTGATGTCGACCCTCGGTTCCTGGTGGTAGTAGGTATTTTTGTAGGCAATGCGATGTGCGAGGCGACTGACGTAGCCATCCCAGCAGCTCATGCCGATACCACAAATGTCAGGGCGCGGCGGAGATATTTCGGATATTGCAAGGCTGTTGCCAAAAAGCTCGGTCGTCAGGACTTGTACGATCGAGCGCATTCTCACGGTGGACCCGCAGCTGCTGCAGGAAGCTTCTTCGCGGGTCAGTCTGGAGATTTCGATAGTGTTGCTGGAGTCGCAAATATTGCAGGTGAACGTAGTCATGCTCTCATCTTCAAAATTCATGCTTTCTCTCCGTGTCAAAGCCTATTGAGATGAAATTGTATTTTTTCTATTGGAGCCGTTTACGCCTTGTTCTTAAAAGGCATTGCGATACCTGTCACCTCGCATGGGCTGGCGCGGATACTACCAAACACTCGCTAAAAAACCGGTTTTTTGCTTCTGGAAAAAACGATCGGCGGCGGAGGGCAGGGGTGTAGTCGCTGGGGCGTGCTGGCAGAGGCCTCTTGAGTGCGAGCTCGAGCTTCCGGCTGCCATTGGCCAATGACGGTCGTCATCAAAGTCGCTTGGCTGACAGGTCTATAAAAATCAGTAGCTTGCACAAAAGAAATAGTGCTAACCTATTGAAAGTCTTGGATTTATAGAAGGATTGAAATTTGAGTTTGCGACGGATAGACGCAAACCTGAGAGCCCACTATAAGCAAGCGTCATAGATCCATGATTTATGGATTTATTTTTTGGCATCGCAGTGAAAGATTTCGTCCTGGAATCAGTCTTTGCCAACTTGCTTCGCGGGGGAGTGATGTATATATTTCCCCCTCTGCTGAACGGGGCACCAATTTGTCAGGATTGGGCGCTGGCAGCAAAGCAACGCAACACCGCGCTACCGCCCGAATGGCGAAACTGGTAGACGCATGGGACTTAAAATCCCCCGCTCGTAAGGGCGTGCCGGTTCGATTCCGGCTTCGGGCACCATCTAAAATCAAGGGTTTGCGAGCGAAAGCTGATGCAAGCCCTTGTTTGTTTCCGGGCCGCAATTTTGACAGTGGTCCGCAATTCACTTCGTAGGCATGACTCTTTTGCCTTTGCGATTTCGAATGTACTGCTCGGTCATCACGACGGTGGTATGCCCAAGTTGATCCTTGGCCTGCATGATATCGCCACTCGATTCCGCCTTGTCGGTGCCGGCCTTGGCGCGCAGATCGCGCATTTGGAACTCGGCCTTTTCAACTCCAGCGGCCTCTCGGGCCATATCAAACCTCCTCCGCAACATCGCCTCCGTCATCGGAGTGCCATCCTCTGTCACGATCAGCCGCGTCGAGCGGACTTTGTGCCCAGCTTTCCGGGCCATGATTCGATCAATCAAAACCTTCAGCTCGCCAATGACCTCGATTCGCCGTTTGGCTTTCGTTTTCCCCTGCACAACCCAGATCTGGCCATCCCGGACGTCCCGTTCGTCCATCATTCGGGTGCCCAAACCACTCCTGACAGTCCATCAGGAAGCGCCGGTTGTCTTCGTGTTCGTTGGCCAAAATGCATTGATGATTTGCACGTCGTGTGTTGCGCCGTACTGGGCTAGTGCGAGCTTGGTAGCCACTGCCGAAGCAGCACCGCAGCTGAATTGGCAGACGATCCTGTTATTCATCGCCACGGCCCCTTGTAGATGAGGTAGGCCATGTAGAGCGGGGCGAAGATCATGGCGTCACCTCCCGGCGTGCCCACCAGCAGACTGGGCCGTCGTCAGTGTCGTGTATGGCGAGGCAGAACCAGTCTTTCCCGTCAGGGCGTGCCGGGTCCCAGAAGCTGCAATTCGGATCGTGGGATTCGAAGTAGCGGTCGGCAATTGCTGGTTCCGCGAACTCCAGGCTGACCATGCTAACTTGAAGGCCTTGCTCGGCGATCCAGGCCTTACATTTGTCGCCGTCACCCTCGTCGAAGTCGGGCATTTATGGGTGCTGGTACATCCCGTTTTCATCGCGCACAACCGGCGCCGGCTGAATCAGTTTTATCGTTTCCATGGGCGAGCTCGTCCTTGCCGCTATAGCGGCTGACTTTGAAGGGGAAGGGAGTTGCGGGTGTTTTGAATTTATGCCGAGTGCGCATCGGCCGATACTTGAGGTATCGACGCTCCAGTCAGATAATTTTTGTTAAGGCGAACAAAGGATAAATATGGAGCAAGAAAACCGCGCTCTGAGTGCTCTCAAGCGTTTTCGTTACTTGATCCTGAGTGTTATGGTCATCGCGTCCATTGTGAGCGCTTTTTGGCGTTTTACGGGGGAGTGGAGTCAGTTTTGGACATGTATTGCGGCGCAAGCGTGGTTTACACAGGCCGTCTTCGCTTACCTACGAGGCGGATGGGTAGCTATTGGTCCCGGTGGTCTACCGAAAGATGCGAGCCCTGTAGGTAGGGCGGTATTGGCTGCAGTGGCGCTGGGCCTTTACTTACTGATGTTCTGTTACGAAGCGCATGAGCCCGACTCAATTTATGAAAGACGCGCCTCGGACTGGACCATGCCTACTCGCGAGGAGATTGGCAGATCTTCCGATCAGAAATGATTGATGCAGCCAAATGCTGCTGTTCCTGCCGCAGCGCTTCCTGAACGGCCTCGACAACGCGCTGTAGGTACATGAATTCGTGGTTTTCCTCGATGGCCTTGTCGCCGACGGGGTAGTGCCATTCATCACCGAAAAGCTCGGTCAACAGCTTGCTGTGATGCCAGCATTCGTTTGGCGACTCGACGCTACGCAGAACCTCGATGTCGTGCCAAAGCTCGCGAGCTTCGCCCTTGCTCAGGTCATCCAGCTCCCAGTCGTCACGGCCGGTCTGTTGCCGGCGGCGCTGGACAATGCACTTTTTCGCAAATGCGTGAAGCGCGTTCCCGCTGAACCGTGTGCTGCTGATCCCGCGATCCAGGCAGTTCAGAATGTAGTGCCAATCACAATCCGCCACGAACTCGGCCACCGTGCGAGGCCCCATGCCGCCCCAGTAGGCGTTCCAGCTTCTGTCCCAGCAGTTGATCGTTATCTTGCCCTGGGCGGTCTGGTGGTTCGGATCGGATTCAGTTGGGCAGTTTCGACGACCGAAGTCCTCGAGGAACACGGTGATAGGGTCCAGGTTCGGCGCGCCGGTGATCACCAGCTTCGTGACGGTCGAGCGCTCAACCTGCAGCGGCTCGGCCGGTTTGTTTTCTGTGGGCATGGGGCGTCCTATGCCGGGGGCATGCCCGGGCGGTGGAGGGTGGCTTTTGAAAATTCGAATAATGCAGACAGGCTGTGGCGCTCATCAATTGCGGACGAACGGTCCAGCACAACTAGTTGCAGTGGTGCTTGATGGCTTGAGCTTTGAGGGGCAGGATATGGCTAAGTTAGTTGGAAGTTGTTGCAGTTACCGAAAAACTCATTTAGGAGTTGAAGATGCCAGTCGACTATGAGCGAGCTGCAGAAAACGCAAGAAAACACTTCGACTCATTGACTGCTGAAGAACGTCGCAAATGGCAGGCGGAGATCGATCAGGAGCATCACTCACAGCATGCTGACTTCAAGCATGGGTACGAGCGAGGCAAGTGCTACCTCTGTGGAAAGGATTTTAAAACATTAAGCAGGGATGAGCCTTGTTTACACTGGCTGTTGAGAATGGGAAAGTTTAAACCAAAAGATATAAAATTAATTGGTGAAAAGTATGGATATGTGCAAATCGCTGCCTATCTACGGTGGTGTGCGAATCAAGAAAAGCCTCTTGCAAACATCAATGATCTTGAAGAGGAAGCACCAGAAGGGAAGTTTCTGAGCTCAACCATTCGCTGGAAAAATATCGAGTGGACGTTTGATTGTTCGGCAAACGATCTTGCGGGGCACGGCGGGAGCCATTCGAGTTTTCCTCACTACCATTTTCAAATGAGAATCGAAGGTCGTCAATTTATTAATTTCAACGATTACCACTTGCCGTTTAGTGATGTGGATTTGCTATCTTTCCGTCTTCGAAATGAGCCGGGGTTTAATTTTGACTTCGGTGTGCATGGTGCTGGAATGTCTGACGCTATGAAAATAGACCCTGAGCTTATTATTGAAAATACGGTTGTTTCTGAAACGGAAGAGAGCGCCGGATTTGGTTTCTCTACCATGATCATGTCTGATGCTGGAACTATCAGTGGCGATGATATTTATAAAATGATTCAGGAAAGCAAGCGCACAGGAAAATCAATTGCGAGCCTTTCTCGAAAACTCTACGAAAATGACAAAAGCGTGAGTATCGAAACAATCGTATCTCCATCTGATAGCGTTCCGGAGATCACGGCACGAACAGAAATGAAGCGTCGATAACGGGCTGGCGTGATTCGTATAAGTGGGGTATTTGTGTTCGGCCCGGCATGGGGCCGGAACAAGGAGTGAGCTTTGAAAAAATCAATCATCGACCAGACGTGGCACAAGATCGCTGATCTCGATTCACAGGGCCGTGCGGCAGCAGCGACTAAACTCGAGCAAGTTGTTGAGCTTGCTCGTAGGATCGGCCAAACCGAAGGTGGTGAGGTCGCAAACAACGTCTTGGAGCATGGACTTATTGAGGTTGCCCTACTTCGGAGTCGGCAAATTCAAGACCGTGAGCTTGGACTCGACTATGACGACCTGCAGATTTACTACCGCTATGCCACCAACGCGATGAAGAACGCGGAAAAAGTGATCGATAACGAATTGGCGCACCTGGATCTTTAACCGGGTCGTACGATTTCTTCGTCAGGTTCTGGCGGATCGTCGGCCAGCGATTTCATGCCGGCTGCCCTAATGATGCGCGACACCTTTTCAGTAACAACAAAAGGTGTCGTGACACACTTCAACATCTGGGCCTGGGTTTCGAAGTTGGCGGCGATCAGGTTGCGCAGCAGGGTCTGGTAAATCTCCTGCTGGTTGTTGAAGCCGTGGGCGGCCATGACCCGCTTGAGGTCTGGCTTGAACACGCCGGCCACCTCAACCGTAAACTTCTCGACGCCCAATGCAGCGTCCTTCGCCGCTGCCTTCTCGCGCTTCTTGCGCTGCTTGATGGCTTCCGCCGTCAGCTGCGGCTCGACCGGCGCAAGTTCCTGTTCTTCGGCCATGGCCTACCTCTTCAATTCCGCTGGCCGGCAAGTCCAGCCAGGTCTGTCGGCGGCGCGGATGCGCCCGGTTAATGGTTCGTTTCAGTGAGTAACTGAAAAGTTGATGCTCCTTTTGCAGAGGAGGCCGTATCGGTCGATTCGGGCGTGGCACGGAAACTGGCGGACGAATGCTCAGTTTTGGCTCACTGATGCAACGAGCCAAACACCGTTCTCGTTACCGATGATGGCAATTTGACTCTGAATGGGTTATTTAGGTCTCTATAAAACACACGAAAAACATGGAGTGGAAAAGTGGGCTGGTTTGAGCTTAATACCGAAAGTCTTGATTATAAAAATTTGATCGACGTATCACGGTCGGGAGTAACCATTCAGGAAGGAATATCTTCGTTCGCGGACGTCAGTTGGTGGGTCTATGCGTTCTCTCTCGTCGCGACAGTTTGCCTAGGAGGATTCCTTTTTTTAAGAGCAAGCCGACTAGACGATAAAATGGCCAGTTATTGTCGGGTGGCGATTGTGCTATCCGTCGTGCTTTGTATTTATGGAAGCTATTTGTGTATGTTGTTGTGGAATGTGCCTTTCGCAGAATTCGCGGAAAAAATTCGTAAAGGTGTCTTTGGTGATAGTTTAGGTACGCTAAACGCGCTTTTTTCTGGACTGGCTTTTTCCGGCGTTTTAATTACTTTGCTTTTTCAAAGAAAAGACTTGTCTGAAACGCGTACCCAAATCGCTAATCAACAAGTTGAATCTCAGTTCTACAGCATGTTGGCGCAGCAGCAAGAGATAGTCAGGGGGTTCGACCTACAAAATAGAAAATCCAACGAGGTGATTTCTCGTGGGCGCGATTGTTTTAGAGAGTGGGCTGATAGTCTGGTAAATTTGTACGCTGAAATAGCTTCGAGCTCAAGATTTACCTCAGCTGTCGTAACTAGTAGCGATGCGGTTCATGAGCATGAGCATGAGCATGAGCATGAGCATGAGGATAAGGATAAGGATAAGGATGAGGATGAGGATGAGGATGAGGATGAGCATGTTCGGCTATTGATGGCTCGCGCATTATTCTCAGCGTCGAGTACGGATGAAGCTCATAGTGCAGCATATTCTCTAATATTCGAAATCTATAGAGCGGATTTAAGTCTTTATTATCGCAGTCTTTATTCCGTTTTCCGTTTTATCGAAAACTCTAACTACAAAGATAAGAGTAACTTTGGGTTGGTGGTTCGGTCGCTCATTTCAGATTACGAGTTAGTATTTATGTTTTACAACTGTCTCACTGAGCGCGGTGAGAAATTTAAGCGCTATGTCTACAGGTTTGCGCTATTTGATAATTTAGATCCTGGTCTGCTTCTTAATAAGGAGCATGTGAACTTTTTTACCTATGAAGCATATGGTAGCAATAGGGTTATAATCGAGAGTCTGAAAGTTGGTCCACCCGCAAAAGGTTGATACTCTTCGTGTGGCTAGGTCTTTTCTTTCGTAAGGCAACGCGGAGATATCTTTTGAGTGGATGACCGGGGTTTCCTTCCAAGATTTTCCGTCGCGCAGTTACAAATAGTGGCGCTTGACGACATCGGTCCAGCGCTCCACTTGGCAGCCGACCTCGAGCGAGGTCTCGACCGGCTTGAGGTACTCCGCGCCGCGGTCGTCTCGACACATGGCGGCGATGTAGATCGTTCATCGGTAGGAGAAATCGAAGATCGCATTGGCGATCGCCAGACTGCGGATCTGCCGGCAGCTCTTCCAGTTCGCCATGATCTGGCTGCCGCTGGGGTCGATGTTCACTATCGCGACGTGGTTGGTGCGCAGCAGTGCTCGGCAGCTGCGTTCAGCCCGGGCGAAACCGTTGTTGGGTTTGCGTTTTGACTTCATATCGAGTCCGCCATTTTGCGCAGCGCCTTGCGGTCAGCGGCCGATATCGGCTTCGGGCGCCGCTTGAGTACCGTTTCAGGGTCTACCCAGTCCCGCCGCGCAGGTCTGGGCTTTATGCGGGTTGCTGGCAGCTCTTTGAAGGTGCTGCCGGGCCGCGCCCAGAAGTCGGCCATCGCAGCGGCGATTTCATCCGACTCAGTTTGCTTTGCTCGAACTGCGTTGAGGTTGAGGCTGATCATGCTGTCCTCACTTGATCCGGATCGAGCTTTCGCCGCGCTCAAGGTGAGCCCAGACCGGTTCCGGTATCAGTTCATGTTCCGCGTCTTCGCCGGCTTCGATGCGCTTGCGCACAGCGTTGTTGTGATCGCGGATTTCCTTGAGCCGGGCTGTGATCACCTTTTTGTCGGGTGTGATCACACTCTTCACTGAGACAAACTCGTCGGGCACGGCTTGTTCGTTATCGACGATGACCTTCTCGGGCGAGAGTGCGAGCGTTATGGTGAACAGCGGTCGTCTGATCGACTTGATGTCTGCGGCCTCCATATTTCGACGAAGATAATCGCTGAGTTGCCCAACAGTGTTTTTCTTGATGCGCTTGAGCTCGTTCAGACGGTCGACCTCCTTGTCGATGGCGTCGATGTCACCTTCAATGTTCCGGCGCAGCATGACGACGTTGTCGGCCTTCACTTCGAACTCACCCTTGATGCCGTCCATGGTGTCTTGAATAGCCTGGCGTAGCCGTTCGTCGTCGGTGTCAGCAAGCGCTGCGAGTTCGGCCATCTGCGCATTCAGTTTGTAGAGGTCAGTCATGCAGCACCTTCCATAGCGTCTTCAAGGTCTGCCTTGCGGGCATCCTTGGCGCGGGTGAATTTGAGTTTGTGGGCTGCGCAATCTGGATCAGTTTTGCGCAAGTCCAGCTTGCGCATCGCCGACTTGTAGAGCTGTTCCAGCTCATTGAGCGACTGCGCGGTGTCAATCAGATGAAGTGTTTCTGAGAGCTATTCGCGGTACTCGGCTGCCAGACGCTCCTTCGCTTCGATCTTGTCCTCGGCGCGCTCGATTTCGGCTTCACCCAGACGTTCGTTGACGTAGTGAATGTCGTCATACAGACCCAGGCGAACGTCGGCGGAGAAGCCAAGCTGACTTAGGCACTTGCCGATCGTGTCGGTAAGGGATTTCTTCGGAGCATCAAAGTCAGTGCTGATGCTTCCGAATTTGTTCTGAGTGATGAAAGGCGTGTGTCCGTAGTAAGGTGCCTTGGCCTCGATGTTCACCTTGGATAAAGCGCTTCATGGGCGATCCCTGCGATGAAATCCTCAGAAATCATAGCAAGGGTTCGCGAAGGAGTTTTTACACACTCTGGGCCGATAGCGGCCATTCAGGCGTCATCAACACGGCTAGGGTCATCTCGATGAACTCCTCATTCCGATCGATTGCGGCCAGTGACTCGCGAACGTTTTCAGCGACGTCGGCAGATCCGCGCTGCTCCACCCAGAGTGTGAGTTCCATGATGGCGGCCTCGAGGGCGAGTTGGTTTTCGTTGATTTTGAAGAGCAGGGAAGGGAGCAGATCAGAGTTGGACATGGCGGTTTCCTCCGTGGACGAAACCAGAGTAGCAGGGGAAGTTTTCGGTCGGCAGAACGCCGGGGAGGGAGTATGCAAAATCGGCATGATGCTATTGGATCGATCACAGTTTTCTAAGCATTAGCGGCGCCGATTTCAGTAAAAAAATCCGGGCCGCAATCATTTTTTTGTATCTGTAAACATTGGGCCAGATGGGTGTGGATCAGCTGGAATTGCGGCCCGGAAAACAGGCTCAAAGCCGCAGCCTGCCTGATTCTGACGTAGGACTTAAAATCCCCCGCTCGTAAGGGCGTGCCGGTTCGATTCCGGCTTCGGGCACCATGAATATCAAGGGCTTGCATGAGATATCTCATGCGAGCCCTTATTTTTTCCGCAATCAAAAAAACTTTTCCACAATTTTTCTGTGCATGCTGGTCGTCATCGGCTGCCCGGATTCGATTGCTACCCGACGTGTCGATCTGATTTTGTGTGCAGCTTTTCGCGCCATGATTGGCTCGATTACGACCTTGAGCTCACCAACGAGCTCGATCCTTCGTTCAACTTTCCAAGTAAAAATGGTGCACAGCACGGATAACCATCACGTATGTGTTGGTTGTAGTCGGTGCCTATGGACACAGCAGCCATCAATCCACTGAAATCTTGAAAGGATTCATTAAAAGCAGAAGACAAAGAGGGCTGAAGAATATGCGCTGACCATTGGCAACCAAGGATAGGTTTATGACGATGAGTTCAGATACTCAATGGAGTGTTTAGCTTGGGCGATGCCGAGCTCTCTTGCCAGGCTGGCACCATTTTTTGCCGCAAGAATCTCGGCCATGACACTTACGGCGATTTCCGCTGGCGTTTTACTGCCGATGTAAATGCCAATCGGCCCACGCAGACGCTGAAGTGATTCATGGGTCTCACCAAAATGCTCTATCAGGCGTTCGCGGCGCAGCTGGCTGTTGCGCCGCGAACCGATGGCGCCGATGTAGAACGCCGGGCCGTGGAGGGCTTCGAGCAAGGCCAGATCATCGAGTTTGGGGTCATGGCTCAACGCGACGATGCAGGTGCGCAGATCCACCGCGAAGTCCCGGACCACGTCGTCCGGCATGCCGACAATGCGCTCCACACCGTCTACCGCCCAGGTCTCGATGTACTCGGGACGCGGATCGCACACCGCCACCTTGAACCCGTTGAACAACGCCATGGTGGCCAGATACTCGGCCAGCGCGCCGGCCCCGATCATCAGCATCCGATAGCCCGGCCCCAGGGTGTTGAGCATCTGCGCGCCATCGAAGCTGAATTGTTCCGGCGTCGCTGTCGGTTCGAGCATGACCTGACCGGACTCCAACGCCAGGCGACGACGAACCAGTTGCCCGGCGTCCAGTTGCACCAGCAACGCGTCGAGTGACCGCCACGCCGGGTTGAACTCAAGAATCAGCTCAAGCGTGCCACCGCAGGGCAAGCCGAAGCGATGCGCCTCATCGGCGCTGACGCCATAGCGCACCACTTGCGGTGTACTGTGGCTAAAAGCGCTGCCGCCATGGGCCGTGGTGTAGCAATGGATCAGGTCGTCCTCGATGCAGCCGCCAGACACGCTGCCCACCACGCGACCGTCATCACGCAAGGCCATCATCGACCCCGTCGGGCGCGGCGAAGAACCCCAGGTGCGCGCCACCGTGGCGAGCAATACACGCTCGCCGGCGGCAAGCCAGTCGCGCGCCGTGCGCAGGACCAGCAAGTCGATGCTTTCCATCAATCGCTCCTCTAGCGCATCTGCAGGATGATCGGACTGCTGCTGGCCGGATCGGTGTGTTCACGCAGTTTGCCAACCGTCTGCGCATCAACGGCGCTGGCCTGGTTGCCCCAGGTACTGCGCATGAACGTCAGCACTTCGGCGATCTGCTGATCCGACAGCTGCTCACGGAAGGCCGGCATGCGATAGGCATCCGGTACGCCGGCCGCCACCACACGTTGCGAACCATTGAGGGTGATGTTGATCGCCGAAGCGCTTTCCTTGGCCAATGCCGAAGTCGCGCCCGCGAGCGGCGGCATCCATTGCGATTGACCCTTGCCGTCCAGGCCGTGACACGAAGCGCAGCGCGTCACGTAGGTATGTGCACCGGGCGAGTCCAAGCGTACAGCTGCCGATATCGCTTGATACTGCCAAGGCGCACCATCCCGTGTGCGATCCCCGGGTAGCGATTTCAGGTAGTGGGCAATCGCGGTCAGATCGTCATCGCTCATGAACTGCGTGGAGTTGTTGAACGCCTCGGTCATCGAGCCATAGACCACCGCGTGCATGTTGCGCCCGGTCTTGAGGAACTGCACGATCTCCTGCTCACTCCAGCGGCCCAGACCGGTATTGTGGTCGTCGCGCAGGCTCGGCGCGTACCAGCCATCGAGCAGGGCGCCGGACAGGTATGGCTTGCCAGACTCATCCAGTGCCTTCTCGTTGAACGCCAGGCCGCGCGGCGTATGGCAACTGCCACAGTGCCCGGCGCCTTGAACGAGGTAAGCGCCGCGGTTCCACCGCTCATCCTGCGACGGTTTAGCCGCATACGGTTCGGCATCGACAAACACGCCGTTCCACAGCGCAATCGGCCAGCGCAGGTTCAGCGGAAACGGAATCGCACTCGGGATGTTCGCCTGTTTCACCGGTGCCACGCCTTTCATGAAGAACGCATACAGCGCTCGAACATCTTCATCACTGAGCTTGGCGTAGGACGGGTAGGGCATCGCCGGATACAGACGGCGACTGTCGGGCGCCACGCCGTGACGCACGGCACGGTCGAAGTCCGCCAGGCTGTAGTGGCCAATACCGGTTTCCGTGTCCGGGGTGATATTGGTCGCATGGATCGAGCCCAGCGGCGTGGCCATTTCCAGGCCACCGGCGAATGGCGCGCCGCCCGGCACGCTGTGACACGCCACGCAATCGCTGAGCCTGGCGACGTATTCGCCCCGTGCGACCAGCCCCGGGTCGATATCGGCCACGGCAATCTGATGGTTTTCAAGGCGCGAGACGGGCTCGCGGGTGACATACCAGGCCAGCAGGCCTGCCGCGACCAGGCACGGCACGGCAAGCCAGCCAGCGGTTCTTGCGAATCGGCTGTTGTTCATAAACGCTCCGGCGCTGATCAGGTGAAAGTGTGTCGGCTCAGGGGCAGGCTGCGTACCCGTTGCCCGGTCAGCGTTGCCACCGCATTGACGACGGCGGGCGCAACGGCCGGCAACGGCGGTTCACCGATGCCACCCATTTTTTCCCTGCTCTCGACCACACGCACATGAACCCGGGCCATCCGCGCAGGCGGCAGGATCGGATACAAGTCGTAGTTGCGCGCCCGGGGTTTGCCATCAATCCACACGGCTTCTTCCACCAGTGTTTGCGACAGTCCCAACGCTACGGCGCCATTGACCTGAGCCTCGACAATCGCCGGATTGACGATGCTGCCCGGATCAATCGCTTGCCAGATGTCATGCACCTTGACCTGGCCGTTCTCGATGGACACCTCGGCGATTACCGCCGTCTCCGTACCGAACGGCGAAGCCATGGCCACGCCGCGCGCACGTCGGCTGCCATCTTCGGCGGTAAACGGGCCGCGTTTCCAGCCGCCCGACAGCTCACCCACCGCTTGCAGCAG
Source organism: Pseudomonas sp. SDO52101_S400 (assembly GCF_054071635.1). Lineage (NCBI taxonomy): Bacteria > Pseudomonadati > Pseudomonadota > Gammaproteobacteria > Pseudomonadales > Pseudomonadaceae > Pseudomonas > Pseudomonas sp. SDO52101_S400. The sequence goes on from NZ_JBSVWF010000016.1 coordinate 68,384, forward strand.
GGTGGTCAAACGCTTGTTGTCGCGCAGCAAATGCAGGCGCAGGTCGAACGGGTCTTTGCCGCCCTTGTCAGCCAGCTCATCGAGGAACGATTCATAGAAGAAGTCGTTCAGAGAGTTGCCCACCGAGCGCCAGTAGCCGAGCATCGCCGGACCTTTGACGTAGATCTGCGCGATGCGTTTGTTGGGGATCGCGTAGGACTTGCCCGACAAGCCTTCAAGCGCAGTTGGGTCAAGTTTTTCGCCCTGCTTGCCGGCAAGTGCCTCGGTCGGGCCTTCGGTGGCACTGATCGCTTCGATTGCCAGCGGCCAGCCGTCGGTGTCCAGTGCGGCACGGAAATTCACTGCGGCAACCGGGCGGAGCACGTCGCGCAGGAACTCTTCTTCGCGACTCCAGATCAGTTTGACCGGGCGGCCCACCGCTTTGGAAAGCGCAATTGCCTGAGGATAGGGACTGGCCGAGTCGTAGAGAAAATGCCGGCCAAAGAAGCCCCCCAGCAGCGGCGAATGCAAGGTGATGCGCGACGGATCCAGCCCCGTGCGTTTGGCGATGTCGGCACGGAACATGTCCGGCGCCTGGTTCGGCAGCCAGACTTCCAGCGAGCCGTCCGGATTGAACCGGGCCAGTGCTGAAGGCGGCTCCAGCTGTCCGTGGTTCAGGTATTGGTTGTGGTAAGTGGCGTCGATCCGGGTCTTGGCTTCCTTGAGAATCGAAGCCACGTCGCCTTCATGTTCATCATCTTTGGCGGGGCTTTTATCTTCAGCGAGGCGCTTGAACCAGGCATCGCTGGAAAAGTCGGCGGGCATCGGTCGCACTTTGCTGTCGGCCGTAGGCTCTTGCCAGTCAACCTGGATCGCCTCGACAGCACGTTTGGCGTGCCACCAACGCTCGGCGACCACCGCCACAGCGCCTGGCAGACGGTGCACGGAATGCACGCCTTTCATCGCCTTGACCTGGTCTTCGTTGCGCAGGTTGCCGACCGTCATCCCCAGGCGCGGAGCATGTTGAACGGCGGCGTGGAGCATGTCGTCGACCTTCAGATCGATGCTGTACAGCGCCTTGCCCGTGGACTTGTCGTAGGCATCGAGGCGCTTCACCGGTTTGCCGATCCAGCGGAACTGGCTCGGATCACGCAGCTTCACCGAGGCCGGATCGGGAACCGGCAGATCCATCGCGCGCTCGGCCAGTTCACCATAGGCCAGCGAGCGGTTCGACTTGGCGTGGACGACTTTGCCAGGCTCGGTGCTCAACTCGCTCACCGGCACGCCCAGTTGCTGCGCGCCGGCCTGCAACAGCATGGCGCGGGCGAGGGCGCCGAGGCGACGCATGACCGGGTAACTCATGCGCACCGACATACTGCCGCCGGTGATGCGCATGCCGTTTTCCATCACCACATAGGCTTCGCCGGGCGGGGCGGCTTCGACGAGGAAGGTCGCCGGGTCGGCATCCAGTTCTTCACCGACGATCTGCGCCATTGCGGTGAACGTCCCTTGTCCGCCTTCCATGAACGGGCAGAGCAGGCGCACGCGGTTGTCCGGGCGGATCTCGAGGAACGCCGGGACCTGCGTGCCGCGTTCGGCCGTCGCAGAAGCGGCAGCTTGTACGCGCGTCGTACCCAGTGGCAGACCGAAGCCGAGGACCAGTGCGCCGACGGCGGTACCGGTCAGAAAACGTCTGCGCGAAACATTGATCGGCTCATGCAGATTCAGTGCTGAGGCTTGCAGTGAAGGGTCGATACGAACGTTCATCACGCTTCTCCCTTGCCGGCAAGCTCATGCACGGCGGCATGAATGGCGTTGTAGGTACCGCAGCGGCACAGATTGACCATCGCCGCCTCGATCTGCGCATCACTTGGTTTGGGGTTCTGTTTGAGCAGGGCGGTGGCAGCCATCACCTGCCCGGACTGACAGTAGCCACACTGGGCGACCTGCAGATCGACCCAGGTCGAGACCACCCTTTTGCCCACTTCATCGGCTTCGATGGCCTCAATGGTGGTGACCTCGCGGCCAACTACACCGGCCACCGGCGTGACGCACGAACGCACCACGTTGCCGTCCACCAGCACCGAGCAGGCGCCGCATTGCGCCAGTCCGCAGCCGTATTTGGTGCCGGTCATGCCCAAATCATCACGGATCACCCATAGCAAGGGTGTATCGGCGTCGGCATCGACCTGGTAGGTCTTCTGGTTGATTCGTAGTTCCATGATTCACCCGCTTGATCATCGGTTGACGTGCATTGTTATGAGCGATGACTCGCGGCGAGGCGCATCACCGGTTTTCGTTCAATTCGCGACTGTTTCGAGCGCTTCTGCCTCTAATGGCTGCCCGCGCAAAAGGGCAATGTCACGACTCGGCGCGGTGCCGAACAGCCGGCCATATTCGCGGCTGAACTGCGAAGGACTTTCATAGCCGACCGCAAACGCCGCCCGCGACACGTCCAGGCGCTCGATCAGCATCAGCCGCCGCGCTTCGTTCAGCCGCAGCCATTTCTGGTACTGCAGCGGACTCATGCCGGTGAGCTGGCGGAAATGATGGTGAAAGGTCGGAGCGCTCATCTGCACCCGTGCGGCCAGATCGTCGATGCGCAGGGCATCGGTGTAGTTGACCTTGAGCCAGTCGATGGCCTTGGCGATGCGATAACCCTGGCCATCGACGGCCGTGATCTGCCGCAGCCGTGGACCTTGGTCGGTGTGGAGCAGCCGATAGTGGATTTCCCGCAGAATCAGCGGCGCCAGGACCGGGATCGCCTCGGGTTCATCGAGCAATGCCAGCAGACGATCAAGCGCGTCCTCCAGAGCTGACGACAGGCTACCAATCGCAGCGCCCGTACCCGTTGATGGCTGGCGTTTTGCGGGCAAGCCACTCTTGGTGATGACCTCGGCGAGCATGCTGACATCCAGTTTCAGAACGAGGCCGACACAGGGCTGTTCTGGACTGGCGAGCATCACTTCGGAGTTGGCGGGCAGATCCAGCGACGTGACCAGAAACCGCGAAGGGTCATAGCTGTAACCCTCACCACCGACCCACAAACGCTTTTCGCCGCGACCCACGAGAATCAGGCTGGGCTCGATCATGCACACAACGGGGGGCGCCGGCTGGTCGCGACGAAACAGCGTCAGGCCGGGTATGGCCGTGGCGAAGTCACCCGGTATCCGCGCACGCGGGTCGATGTGCAGTGCCAAAGGCGATTCCAGGGGCAGGGGGGTAGGGATCATGTCGGGTCACTCCTGTTGACCGAACTCTAATCCGCGCGCGAGACGTTTCCTATCCATCGCCCTGCATCGCCAGAGGATCAGGCAAGCATTCAAGAGGAATGCGCTAGGGAAGCAGCGGATTGACCGGGAGAATGTGTCTATCTGTTACAGGGGCAGTGCCTGGACGGGCGACAAACTGCTTGCCCCTGCGCATCACCCCCCTGCGTTTTTCGCACCACAGGTAGATCCCATGACGTTACGTTCTACAGATCCTTCTAAAAGAACAGGCGGCTGGAGCGCCGTGCTGGCCATGTCGCTGGCCGCATTCGCCCTGGTCGCTTCAGAGTTCATGCCCGTCAGCTTGCTGACGCCCATCGCGTCAGATCTGCACATCACCGAGGGCCAGGCCGGGCAGGGGATTTCCGTATCCGGTGCCTTTGCATTGATCACCAGTTTGTTGATTGCCTCGGTCGCTGCTCGCATCGAACGCAAGAGGCTTCTGCTGGGTCTGACCTTGCTGATGATCGTCTCCGGAACGGTTGTCGCGCTCGCCCCGGGCTACCCGTCATTCATGTTTGGGCGTGCCTTGATCGGGATTGCGATCGGTGGTTTCTGGTCGCTGTCGGCGGCGACGGCGATGCGCCTGGTGCAACCTGATCAGGTTTCCCGTGCGCTGGCCATCGTCAACGGCGGCAACGCTTTAGCCACGGTCATTGCCGCTCCGGCAGGGAGCTTTCTTGGCTCGCTGATCGGCTGGCGCGGCGCATTCTTTTGTGTGGTTCCGGTCACGGTGCTTGCCGCCGTGTGGCTGCTGGTGAGCCTTCCGTCTTTCAAGGCCGAGCGTCAGGCAGGTAGCGGCAATGTCCTGCGACTGATGAAGCAGTTGCCAGTGGCCTTGGGCATGGTCGCCGTCAGCGTATTCTTCATGGGCCAGTTCATGCTGTTCACCTACCTGCGGCCATTTCTTGAGGGCGTGACGGGCGTCAGTGTCTCAACTTTGTCGCTCATGCTGCTGGGGTTGGGACTGGCAGGGTTTATCGGCACCTTTCTGATCGAACGGTTTATGGGTCGCGGCCTCTACCGCACGCTGACAGCCATTCCGCTGATCATGGCAGCCATCGCGCTGGCATTAGTCAGCTTCGGTAAATCACCGCTGCTGACCGCCGTGTTGCTCGGACTCTGGGGACTGGTTGCCACAGCCGCGCCGGTCGGCTGGTGGACATGGCTGGCGCAAACGCTTCCGGATGATGCGGAAGCGGGAGGCGGCTTGCTCGTCGCGATTGTCCAACTGGCAATCGCCGGCGTCGCAATCATTGGCGGTCTGGCGTTTGATCTGAGCGGTTACAAAGCCACCTTCGAGTTGAGTGCCGCTGTCCTGGTCGCCGCGTCTGTGCTGGCCTGTCTGGCCGGGCGCAATGCCGAGGAAGTTCTTCCTGTCGTGTCGAACGCGACAGCCTGACGAGGTCACATTCAACCCGTTTCGCCTTACGGCTCAAGCATCAAACTGCGCCAAACGATAACGGGCGGTTCAACCCGCGCAACGTCCGGTTGAAGCGCTTGCTGTTCCTCTGGCGAAATCACGTGGGATGATGACCGCTCAAGCTGTGGAGGCTGTGCAGGTTCTACGGTCGATTCGTGAGCAGGCGCCGTGGTCATTTGAGCGAAACAACCACCTTTCCCTTGGCGCGTCCCTGCTCAACGTACTTCAATGCCTCTGCCGTTGATTCAAAGGGGAAGGAACGATCAACCACAGGTTTGATGATTCCGTCCTCCACGAGCGTGGTGATGTGTTGCAGTTGAGCACCATTGGCCCGCATGAACACGAACGCATAACTGACGTCCTGCTTGCGCGCTTTGCGACGAATGCCAAGGCTCAGCAGGCGCATGACTTGCTGCAATGGCCAGGACAAACCTTGCTCATGCGCGAACTGTGCAGTGGGTGGCCCCGAGATGGAAATGAGCTGGCCACCGGGCTTGAGGACCTTGAGTGACTTCTCCAGTACGTCGGCGCCAAGGCTGTTCAGCACCACGTCGTAGTCATGCAGCACATTTTCGAAGCTCTGCTGTTTGTAGTCGATCACCAGATCGGCGCCCAGCGCCTTGACCCATCCGACATTAGCGGTGCTGGTGGTTGTGGCGACAAACGCACCGAGGTGTCTGGCAAGCTGAATGGCAACGGTGCCGACGCCGCCGGAACCTGCGTGAATCAGCACTTTCTGGCCCTTTTGCAGCCGAGCGGTTTCAACCAGTACTTGCCAGGCGGTCAGTGCAACCAAGGGCAGGGATGCCGCTTGTGCCATGTTGGTATTGGCGGGTTTCAGGGCGACCGCATTTTCATTCACAGCGATCAATTGGGCGAAGGTCCCGATCCGCGCTTCGGGCGGGCGAGCGTATACCTCGTCTCCTGGTTTGAAGCGTGTCACCTGCGGGCCGACTTCAACCACGACGCCCGCCAGGTCATTGCCCAAAATCAACGGAAAGGAGTAGGGCAGGATCAGCTTGAAGTCGCCTTTGCTGATCTTTGAATCCAGCACGTTGACACTGCTCGCATGGACCTCGATCAAGACGTCGTGGGCACCGACTGCGGGGGCGGGCGCTTCGCCAATGCGTCCGGGGTTCTTGCCATAGCGATCAATCAGAAATGCTTTCATCGTGGTGCGGCTCTTGCTGGTTGTAAGGAGGCTAGCCGGTGCATTGCGGTGTTGCTGCGTGAAGTGGTCAGGCATCGAGGAACGCCTGCGCCTTGGCCACAAAGTCAGCGTGATGCTGGAAAATGCCGCCGTGCCCGGCATCTTCATAAATCACCAACTGTGCGTCGGGGATAAGCCTGGCCAGCTCAAACGAGTTAACGCTGGGCACCATGATGTCGTTGTCGCCGTTGACGATCAGCGTTGGCGTCCGCAAACGTCCTAGCGCTTGCCGCGGTTGTTTGCCCCACGCGGTGATGGCTTTCAATTGCCGCAGGAAAGCGCGGGGCGTCGGGCCCTTGTCGCGATTGTTCTTGCGTGCTTTTAGGCGTCGTAAATACTGCGAGGCGGACCGTCGTCCATTGGCCGACGAGGTGAAGAAAAGGTAGAACTTGGGATCGCGCAGGGTCAGCAGGCCTTTGAGGATCAATGGCCACGACACTGTGCCGACCTTGTCGATACCAGTGCCGCCCGCCGGTCCGGTGCCGGTCAGAATCAAACGGCGCACCCGATCAGGTGCCTTCAGGGCGATGTCCTGAGCGACGAAACCGCCGAGGGAGAAACCGAGCACATCAACGGTTGTCAGCCCCAGCGCCTGGATCAGTTGGATGGCATCGTCGGCCATTTCACCCACCGTCAGTGGTGCGGTTCCACCCGAGTTGCCGATGCCGCGATAGTCGGTGGTGATGACGCGTCTGGTTTGCGCCAGGCCATCGATGATCGCCGGGTCGAAGTTGTCCAGCACCGCGCCCCAATGGTTGAACAGTACGAGGGGCACACCCGTTGCGGGCCCGGTGTCGCGGTAGGCGAAGGGAATGCCGTTGACCATGATCGACTGGTTCGCCGCGTCGATGAACGACGCCGGCGAACCCGAACGGGAATTTGTCTGCATTGAATTCATTGTCACTCCGGACAGCGGGCTGGATTCGATGCAATGTCATGCGCCTGCATCGAATCCGGCGCGAATGCTCGCTAGCAAAAAATCACTGTGGAGTCTGGTAGCGCTGGGCAACCGCAGACTGGCGGATTTGCCCCAGCAGGCCCTGGCGTGCGCCCTGCAGGTCATCCCAGCGCTCAGCTTCTTGCAGCGGCGGGATGGTTACAGCTTCGCGACGATCGAAACCGACCAGTGCGGCATCCACCAGATCACCCACTTCCATGATTTCGCTCAAGGTGTTGACGTCGATGCCGGAGCGATCCCAGATCTCCGTGCGGGTGGCGGCGGGCAATACGGCCTGCACGTAGACGCCCTGAGGCGACAGTTCCAGGCTCAGGCCCTGGGACAGGAACAGCACGAAGGCCTTGGTCGCACCGTAGACCGTCATGCCGAACTCCGGCGCCAGGCCCACCACCGAACCGATGTTGATGATCGCACCGTCGCCGGCCTTGGCCAGGCGTGGGGCGATGGCGCTGGCAAGCCGTACCAGCGCTGTGGTGTTGAGGGCCACCAGTTGCGCGACGCTGTCGGTGCTCTGGTCGACGAAGTGGCCGGACAGCGCGGCGCCGGCGTTATTGACGAGGATGCCGATACGGGCGTCGTCGCGCAGGCGGCTTTCAACGGTGGTCAGATCGCCGAGTTGGGTCAGGTCCGCCGGGATGACATCGACGGCGACGTCGTGCTCGCTGCGCAGGCGCGCTGCCAGTGTGTCCAGGCGAGCCTTGTCGCGGGCGACCAGAACCAGATCGTGGCCACGTTTGGCGAAGCGTTCGGCGTACACGGCGCCAATGCCGGTGGAGGCGCCGGTGATGAGAACAGTAGGGCGAGTGCTCATGGGGTATCTCTCTTTCAGGAGGTGAGAAACAGAACGCGCTCAGCTTGCGCTGGCGCTTGATTCAGCCAGCGTCGGGTAGTCGATATAGCCCGCCGCGCCGCCGCCATACAGGGTGGCGGGATTGAACGCGGACAGCGGCGCACCCTGTTTGAGGCGCTCCACCAGATCCGGGTTGGCAATGAACGGGCGACCGAAGGCGATCAGGTCGGCCTGGTCTTCGGCGAGACTCGCAGTCGCCAGGTCGAGGTCATAGCCGTTGTTGGCGATATAGGTGTTTTTGAAACGCTGGCGCAGGGCGCCGAAATCGAAAGGGGCCACGTCGCGCGGGCCACCGGTCGCGCCTTCGACCACGTGCAGGTAAACCACACCGAGGGCGTCGAGTTGCTCGACGACGTAATCGAATTGCGCCTGCGGATCGCTGCTGGAGACGCCGTTGGCCGGGGACACGGGAGACAGGCGCACACCGGTGCGATCCGCGCCGATCTCATTGACGACAGCCGCCGTCACTTCGAGCAACAGACGCGCACGATTTTCAATCGAACCGCCGTAAGCATCGGTTCGCAGATTGGCGCTGTCCTTGAGGAACTGATCCAGCAAGTAGCCGTTTGCACCGTGAATCTCCACCCCATCGAACCCGGCAGCGACCGCGTTTGCCGCGGCCTGGCGGAAATCGGAGACGATTCCAGGCAGTTCGCTGATTTCCAGGGCGCGGGGTTCGGAGACGTCTTCAAAGCGGTTGTTGACGAACACTTTGGTAGCGGCGCGCAACGCAGAAGGGGCCACGGGGGCGGCGCCGTTTTCTTGCAGGTCTACGTGTGAGACGCGGCCGACATGCCACAGCTGCAGGAAGATTTTGCCGCCCTTGGCGTGGACCGCATCGGTGACGGTGCGCCAACCGTCAATCTGTGCCTGGGTGTAGATCCCGGGCGTGTCCTGATAACCCTGGCCCTGTCGGGAAATCTGCGTGGCTTCGCTGATCAGCAGACCGGCGCTGGCACGCTGGCTGTAATAGGTCGCCGCGAATTCGCCGGGGACAAAGCCCTGGCCTGCGCGGTTGCGTGTCAGTGGTGCGAGAACGACGCGGTTCGACAGCGTAAGACTGCCTAGCGTGTAAGGGGTGAACAGAGTCTGCTTGGTCATCTGATGAATCTTCCGTGCCCGTGATGGAGGTCGGTGGGGTGTGGAATTAGGATGATGATCGAAATCTAAACTGTCAACAGTTTTGATTATGGACAACATCTATGTATCATCGGACGCAGGAATTCCCGCTAAACACGAGGTATCGCACGTGAGAGTGACCAAGGCCCAGGCGCAGGCCAATCGAGAGCACATCGTTGAAACGGCCTCAGAGCTGTTCCGTGAGCGTGGCTTTGATGGCGTCGGTGTGGCGGATCTTATGGCGGCTGCCGGTTTCACCCATGGAGGCTTCTACAAGCATTTCGGTTCGAAGGCCGACCTGATGGTCGAAGCCTCTGCTTGCAGTCTTGGCAAATCGTTGACCGGCGCTCAGGCGCTCGATGTTCCCGGATTCATCAACGTCTATGTGAACAGAGAACATCGCGACGGACGCGGCAGCGGTTGCACGATGGCCGCACTGTGTGGCGACGCGGCGCGTCAGTCGGACGATGTGAAAGCAACGTTTGCCGAAGGCATTGAACACACCCTGCAAACCCTCGGGGAAAAATATCCGACAGGGCCGGATGCCGCGGAGGGTGAGGGGAGAAAGAAAATGATCGACCTGCTGTCGCGTGCGGTCGGCGCAATTGTCTTGTCACGCGCCTGCCCGGATGATTCCGCACTGGCGGATGAAATCCTTGAGGCATGCCGCGCTGAAATGCTTGCTTCATTACCGGTGTTGCCGGTCGATGAAGTGGAAGCGCCGTAGAAGGGCCGAACCGCCCTGTTCGACGACTTGAGCGTCAGACCGATTTCAGCCGATTGGCCAATTATTCGTGACTCTGTACTCAATTGGTCACGATTTGTAAGTCCTCGACAGGGTGAGTAAGCTACGTCCATGAATCAGCCATCCATAACTTCGCCCGGCCCACGTGGCCCAGTCGATCACGACATTCGTGATCAGATTGTCGCGGCAGCCAATGAACACTTCAGCCAATACGGCTATGGCAAAACCACGGTTTCCGACCTGGCGAGGGCCATCGGTTTTTCCAAGGCGTACATCTATAAGTTCTTTGATTCCAAACAGGCGATCGGCGAAGCGATCTGCTCAAATTGTCTGGGCCAAATCGTTGCAGCGGTAGAGCAGGCTGTTAACGCAGAGGCGATTTCGCCGACCGAGCGTTTCCGCCGACTGGTGAAAACCGTGATAGCAACCGGTGTCGACCTGTTCTTCAATGATCGCAAGCTCTACGATATCGCTGCATTCTCCGCCGGGGAGCGCTGGCCCAGTGCCCAGATGTATGAGGAGCAGATCAAGCGCTTTATCTTCGACATCGTGCGTGAAGGGCGAGAGCTCGGAGAGTTCGAGCGCAAGACTCCGCTGGACGAGACCGTCGAGGCGATTCATCTGGCCCTGCGGCCCTTCGTCAACCCGTTGCTGCTGCAGCACAATCTCGATTTTATCGAGGTAGCGCCCACACTGACCTCCAACCTCATTCTGCGCAGCCTGATGCCCTGACCCAACCCGGCTCACCTGTTCAGGTGAGCTGAGCCACAGCGCGACATCCCCCAACCAGATTTCCTGTTCCCGACACATATGCGCCGGGGCGGCGTTCAATTTTGCTTTATGTGACCATTGACTGAAATGGTCACTTGGATAGTATGGCTTCGCTGTCGTTTTCGATGTTGTTTTTCAGTGATCCCATAGAGTCCAGATAATGAAAAAAATAATGCTCAAGAATCCCGTCGGCCTGGCCGTCGCGCTGGTGTCCTCCAATGTGTTGGCTGGTGGTTTTGCACTCAACGAACAAAGCATCAGCGGGATGGGGTCCGGTTTTGCCGGGCGGTCTTCATCTGCCGAAGACGCCAGTACGATCTACGGCAACCCGGCAGGCATGGCGCGGCTTAAACGAGAGCAGGTGAGCGTGGGGGCGGCGACGCTGTTCGCCAAATCGGACATCAGCCAGACACACAGTACGTTTGGGGGAAAGGAAGACGGCGACATGGTGCCCACCACCACGGTGCCGATGGGGTATTACGTCAAACCGATCGATGAACACTGGGCATTTGGTGTCGGGTTCTATGTGCCTTTCGGGTTGATCACCGACTATGGCAGCGGTTTTGCCGGCCGCTATTACGCCAACAAGAGTGAAGTCACCACGCTGACCTTCCAGCCGACGATCAGCTATGCCTTTAACGAAAAAGTCTCGATCGGATTCGGGCCGACCATCAACCGTATCGGCGGAGAAATATCGGGGATGGTGCCCAATCCACTCAGCCCGGGGCGTAATGACGGCAAGCTCAAAAGCACCGGCGATGACACCGCACTGGGTTTCAACGCCGGCGTGCTGGTGCAGGCGACCGAACAGACCCGTCTGGGCCTGACATACCACTCCAAAGTCAGTTACCACCTGGATGCCAAAACCAAGGTCACGGATGGCATCTTCAGCGTGCTTGGCGTCAGCGGCCGTAGCTATGACGCATCGCTGGATGTGGACACGCCGGAGTCGGTGGACTTTTCGCTGACGCATCAATTCAACAACGACTGGACGCTTTATGTGGGCAGTACCTGGACGCGCTGGAGCCGCTTCAAGGAACTGACGATTGAGAACAGCGGCTTGCCGCCGTTGCTGAGCGGCCAATTGGGGACGATCAGCGAAGAACAGAACTGGCATGACACCTGGGCTCACGCGATCGGTGCGGCCTATCAACTGAATAAACAGTGGGTGCTGCGTGGCGGGTTTTCGGTCGATCAGTCACCCGCCAACAACTCCAATCGCGGGCCGCGCATTCCGACGGGCGACCGTAAGGTTGTCAGCTTCGGCGCCGGCTGGACGCCCGTGGACAATGTCACGATCGATCTCGCGTATTCCTATCTTTGGGAGGAGAGCGTCGAGGTCAATGACACCTCGGCAGCGAGAGGTGCCTACAGTGCCAAGTACAAGAACAGTGCCAGCGGATTCGGTACGTCGGTCAGTTACCGCTTCTAGTTGAGCGTGGTTAAGCCAAATGCGGGTCGGGAGTAGACGTGTCTCCCGACTCTTAAAGCGATTTGGGGTAGCTGCTCAGCGCGACGCTACATAATCCGATTCAACGGGTTGCCATCCTCCGCCAAGCGACTTGAATACCGCCACCGCCGCACGGGCTGATTCAGTCCGCGCCTGCGCTCTGGCGTCGGAGGCCTGCAGCAATGTTTCGTCGGCGTGCAGGACATCGATCAGGCTGGCCGTGCCTTTTTCATAGGCGGTGAACGAGGACTGGCGAGCTTGAGTCAGCGCCTCTTCGCCGCCGGTAAGGGTGGCGGTTTGAGTTTGACGATTCACCATTGAGGACAGCGCGTTCTCTACATCTTCGGTGGCGCGCAGTACCGACTGGCGATACGCGGCCAATGCTTCAGCTTCCTGTCCCCTGGCCTGATCGATCTGAGCGTTGATGCGTCCGAAGTCGAAAAGCCTCCAGCGCAGGCCCAGGACACCGCTCGACTGGCTCGCGCCGCTGGTGAAAAGATTGCCGCCCGAGACGGCTGTCGCGCTGCCCAGCAAGGCGCCGAGGGAAAATTTCGGGTAGTACTCGGCAATCGCTTCACCGATGCGCGCGTTGGAGGCCGCAAGACGGCGTTCGGCCACGATCAGGTCCGGTCTGCGCCGCAGCAGATCTGCCGGAGTACCCAGCGCAGTCAGCGAAGGCACATCGGGAATTTCGCCCTCACGTGCCAGTTGCGTGCGGTGAGTGCCGGGAGGCGTGCCGAGCAGCACATCCATCGCATTCATGGCCGCCTCCAGACCGCTTTGCAGTACCGGAACGGTCGCCTGGACTTGCGATAGCTCACCCTCGGCCTGACGCACCTGATACTCCGCGGCCAGCCCCTTGCTGTACAGCAACCGAACCTTCTCCAGCAACGCGCGCCGGGTGTCGACTTGCTGGTTGGCAATGTCCAGCCGTGCCTGTAATCCGCGCAGGGTGATGTAGATATCGGCCGTTTGCCCGGCGATTGCCAGCCGTGTAGCGGTGTAACCCGCTGCTGAGGCCTGGTACTCAGCCAGTGCTGCCTCACGTCCGCGGCGCAGTCCGCCAAATACATCGACTTCCCAGCCCGCCTCGAGGTTGGCCTCGTAAGAACTGCCGTAACGGTCATAGCCCGGTGTTGAGTTCAATACCTGGCCCAGTGGCGTTTCGACGGACTGATAAGCGCGTGCAGCCTGTGCATTGATGTTCGCGGAGGGCAGCAGCGCTGCGTTTGCGGCACCCAGCCCGGCCCTTGCCTGGGTGACTCGCGCCGACGCCTGCGCCAGGTCCAGATTCTGCCGCAGCGCCTGGCTTATGAGGTCGGTCAGCAACGGATCATTAAAGTTTTCCCACCAGGCGACAAGATTGTCCGGCGTCGATTCGGATCGAGGTTCGACAGCGGACTGGCCGAGGTAATGGGCCGAAAGCGGGGCGTCCGGACGTTGGTAATCAGGACCCACCGCACAACCTGCCATCAGGCTGGCGGTAAGCAAAAGAGCAATCGGGCGGAGGGGAGGCATTGGAGTTCCTGGGTAGATTGGTTTGTGACCATAATATTGTTTGGTCACAAACTGTCAATTGGCGAGGATTGTTAAGGTGTACCGTTTTCAATGAATGCTTGAGTATTTAGCTGAGTCCGTGAAGCTTGAAATATTTCAACGTTGTGACTGTTGACGATAACAGTCACCAGGATGAGAATATGATGATCATCCTATTTAGTAAGAGAACCTATGCGCCGGCTCCGATCGTTCCCCATTGCCGCATGCCTGTTGCCACTCGCTCTGGTGGCGTGCGGTGACTCTTCCCCCGTAACCGACCCTCGTACGCAGGCGCCTTTGGTTCGGGCCTCCGCCGTTCAAGCGGCGGCTGACGGTTCTCGATCCTTTACGGGGGTTGTGACCGCGCGCATTCAGACCGACCTGGGTTTTCGCGTATCGGGCAAGGTACTCGAACGTCTGGTTGACACGGGCCAGACCGTCAAGCGCGGCCAGCCGCTGATGCGACTTGACCCCATCGATCTGGGGCTGCAGGCGCGCGCGCAGCAGGAGTCGGTCAGCGCCGCCCGGGCCCGTGCCAAGCAGACAGCCGATGACGAAGCCCGCTATCGCACTCTGGTCAGCGCCGGCGCCATTTCCGCATCGGCCTACGATCAGATCAAGGCCGCCGCAGACACTGCCAAGGCACAGCTCAGCGCCGCTGAAGCGCAAGCGGACGTTGCCCGTAACGCTTCGGGTTATGCGGTGCTGGTCGCCGATGCCGACGGCGTCGTGGTGGAAACACTCGCCGAACCCGGACAAGTCGTCAGCCCCGGTCAACCGATGGTTCGACTGGCGCGGGCAGGGCAGCGCGAGGCCATCGTGCACTTGCCCGAGACCTTGCGTCCCGCAGCAGGATCCACCGCCCAAGCCACGCTCTATGGCGACGCCTCGGGTGTTGTCAGCGCGAAACTGAGGTTGCTTTCGGACTCGGCAGACCGCACGACGCGTACGTTCGAGGCGCGCTATGTACTGGAAGGAGCGCTGGCCAATGCGCCGATAGGTTCGACTGTCACCCTCAGAATTGCCGAGGGCTCGACACCTGCCGCGTCGTTGCAAGTGCCCATCGCCGCGCTTTACGACGCAGGTAAAGGTCCTGGCGTGTGGGTCATCGTCGGCACACCGCCAACCGTGACCTGGCGACCGGTTCAGGTGCTGGGGTTGAGCGATGATTCTGCGCGAGTGGCCGGCGACCTCGGCGTCGGCGAGCAAATCGTTGCGCTGGGCGCTCATCTGTTACGCGAGGGTGAGCCTGTGAGAATCCCTGCGGCGAATGAAGCGACGGTTGCCGGGAGTCGTCCATGAGCGAAGGACGATTCAACATTTCCGCCATCGCCGTTCGCGAGCGGGCGATTACGGTCTTTCTGATTTTTCTGATCGCCGTTGCCGGCATCCTGGCGTTCTTCCAGTTGGGGCGTGCCGAAGATCCTCCTTTTACGGTCAAGCAGTTGACCGTGATCACGGCGTGGCCAGGGGCGACCGCACAAGAGATGCAGGATCAGGTCGCGGAACCCCTGGAAAAACGCCTGCAAGAACTCAAATGGTACGACCGCTCGGAAACCTATACGCGGCCTGGGCTCGCTTTCACGATGGTCTCGTTGCTCGATAGCACGCCCCCTTCGCAAGTGCAGGAAGAGTTCTATCAGGCGCGTAAAAAACTCGACGATGAAGCCATCAAGTTGCCGGCGGGCGTCATCGGACCGATGGTCAACGACGAGTATTCGGACGTGACCTTTGCGCTGTTCGCCCTGAAAGCCAAAGGCGAGCCGCAGCGCCTGCTGGTCCGCGATGCGGAGTCCATGCGCCAGCGCCTGTTGCATGTGCCGGGGGTAAAGAAGGTCAACATCATCGGCGAGCAAGCCGAACGGATATTTGTTTCGTTCTCCCATGACCGGTTGGCGACCTTGGGCTTGTCACCGCAGGATATCTTCGCCGCGCTGAACAGCCAGAACGCACTGACCCCGGCCGGATCAGTCGAAACCCGCGGGCCACAGGTTTTTCTGCGTCTCGATGGTGCGCTCGACAAGCTGCAGAAAATTCGTGACACCCCTGTGGTCGTACAGGGGCGGACACTCAAGCTGTCTGATGTGGCGACCGTCGAACGCGGTTACGAAGATCCGGCCACTTTTCTGGTGCGCAATAACGGCGAAGATGCGCTGTTGCTCGGTGTGGTGATGCGTGAGGGTTGGAACGGTCTTGATCTCGGCAAGGCGCTGGATGCCGAGACCGTCCGGATCAATGAGGAAATGCCGCTGGGTATGAGCCTCTCCAAGGTCACCGACCAGGCAGTGAATATTGACTCGGCCGTCGGCGAGTTCATGGTCAAGTTCTTTGTCGCGCTGCTGGTGGTCATGCTCGTCTGCTTTCTGAGCATGGGCTGGCGTGTCGGTGTGGTGGTCGCCGCCGCCGTACCTTTGACCCTGGCGATCGTGTTTGTGGTGATGGCGGCCACCGGCAAGAATTTCGACCGTATCACGCTCGGATCATTGATCCTGGCACTCGGGCTGCTGGTCGACGACGCCATCATTGCGATTGAAATGATGGTCGTGAAAATGGAGGAGGGCTACGATCGCATCAAGGCGTCTGCCTATGCCTGGAGTCACACGGCGGCGCCGATGCTGTCTGGAACCCTGGTGACGGCGATCGGTTTTCTGCCTAACGGATTCGCTCAGTCAACGGCCGGTGAATACACCAGCAACATGTTCTGGATCGTGGGCATCGCTCTTATTGCATCGTGGGTTGTTGCGGTGGCGTTCACCCCTTATCTGGGCGTGAAACTGTTGCCGGACATCAAAGCAGTGGAGGGTGGACACGCGGCGATCTACAACACGCCGCGATACAACCGCTTCCGTCGGGTTCTGACTCGGGTCATTGCGCGCAAATGGCTGGTCGCGGGCACGGTGATCGCGCTGTTCTTCGTGGCGGCTGCGGGCATGGGCCTGGTGAAGAAACAGTTCTTCCCGACCTCTGACCGTCCCGAGGTCATGATCGAGGTGCAGATGCCCTACGGCACCTCCATCGGGCAGACCAGTGCCACGGCTGCCAAGGTCGAGGCCTGGCTGCAACAGCAAAACGAGGCAAAAATCGTCACGGCCTATATCGGTCAGGGTGCGCCGCGTTTCTTCCTGGCGATGGCGCCGGAACTGCCCGATCCGTCGTTCGCCAAGATCGTGGTGCTGACCGACAGTCAGGAAGCACGGGAAACCCTCAAATTGCGTTTTCGTGAAGCAGTCGCTCAAGGACTCGCCCCGGAAGCGCGCCTCAGGGCGTCGCAAATCGTGTTTGGTCCCTATTCGCCATTTCCGGTGGCCTACCGGGTGATGGGGCCCGATCCGGCGAAGTTGCGCGTGATCGCCGAGCAGGTGCGGGGCGTGATGCAGGACAGCCCGATGATGAGAACCGTGAACACTGATTGGGGGCCGCTGACGCCGGCCTTGCATTTCAATCTGGATCAGGACCGTCTGCAGGCAGTGGGGCTGACATCGGCTGCGGTTGCACAGCAATTGCAGTTCTTGTTGAGCGGAGCGCCGATCACGGCGGTGCGTGAGGATATTCGTTCAGTGCAGGTCATGGGGCGTGCAGCGGGCGACATCCGGCTCGATCCGCGGCAAATCGCAGGCTTCACGTTAGTCGGTGCGTCGGGACAGCGAATCCCGCTGTCGCAGATCGGCGAGGTCGATGTGCGCATGGAGGATCCGATTCTTCGCCGACGTGATCGCACCCCGACCATCACCGTGCGCGGCGACATTGCCGAAGACTTGCAGCCGCCGGATGTTTCCAGTGCGCTGTTGAAGCAACTGCAGCCGATCATCGAAAAACTGCCTGCCGGTTACCGGATCGAGCAGGCGGGTGCGATCGAAGAGTCCGGCAAGGCCGGCAAGGCGATTCTGCCGTTGCTGCCGATCATGATCGCCATGACTTTGGTCATCATTATTGTGCAGGTGCGTTCGATCTCGGCGATGATCATGGTGTTTTTCACCTCGCCGTTAGGGTTGATTGGTGTGGTGCCGACACTGCTCATCTTCAATCAGCCGTTTGGCATCAATGCGCTGGTCGGGTTGATTGCGCTGTCGGGGATCCTGATGCGCAATACGCTGATTCTGATCGGGCAGATTCATCACAACGCGCAAGAAGGGCTGGACCCGTTTCACGCTGTCGTCGAAGCCACGGTGCAACGTGCGCGACCGGTGCTGTTGACGGCCCTGGCGGCGATCCTGGCGTTTATTCCCCTGACGCACTCGGTGTTCTGGGGGACGCTGGCCTATACCCTTATCGGCGGCACGCTCGTCGGCACCATCATGACGCTGGTGTTCCTGCCTGCGATGTACTCGATCTGGTTCAAGATCCGTCCTGACGACAAGGGGCAAACTGAAACAGTCAAACCGGCACAGGTATAAAAGCCTGAAAGCGAGGCCCGCTCTGTCGGGCCTCTTTACCCCCTTACTATTCATCTTTTGACTGGTCACGTCTGGCGGGATCACTGACGGTTTTGTGGTTTGTCGGGGTAGGCGCAGCATTTAGCTGGAGAAAAGCGATATCCATTTATCGCCAAACAAAGCGATGGTAAGCCCTGCCAGCATCACGATCGACCCGCCCAGCTTGAAGGGTGACACCGTCCTTTCAATTGCCCCCATCAGTCCAAAATGATCGATAACCAGTGACGAGACAATCTGCCCGGCGATAGCGAGCCCAAGTAAGGACGACAGGCCAATCCTGGGTGCAAGCACCACGTAGCTGAGCAGAGCACTCGCACCGAGCAGGCCGCCCAACAGGCTCCACCAAGGCTGGGAGGGTATCGCTGCCAACGAGGTCAATATCCCGCCTCTCATGAGGGAGAAGATGCCAAGACACCCCGCGCCAGCAGCAAAAGAAAATAGCGCCGCGGCTACCGAATCTCCCCCTATGCCTTTGGCGAGTTGGCCATTCAGCGTGGTCTGCAGGGTTATACCCAGTCCCGCCGCCATGGCCATCAGGTAATAGAGCGCGTTCATCTCGCTCCTCTCTATTAGGCCGATTCAAGCGGTGCAAATGTCTCGGCAAACATATCAGGCTGATAGCCTGCAGCAGCAAACAAATGCTTACGGGACTCGTCGATCGCAGCGCGAAGCTGCTCGTTGTTCACACCCAGGACCTTGCCGCCCTGTTTGACGACGCGCCCACCAATGATGACCGTGTCGATATTGCTGCGCTCGGCAGCGTGTACAACGGTACCGAAGGCGTTGCCTGACGGGTAAAGGTTGATGTCCTGCGTATTGATAAGGATCAGGTCGGCCTGTTTGCCGGGGGCCAGGCTGCCGACTTTGTCTTGCAATCCGGCACAGACGGCGCCGTCGACGGTGGCGGCCTTGAGCAGGTCATGAGCCGGCAGAGTCACCGAATGATGTTCTGCGCCGCAGCAGCGCCGCTGGTGCATGCCCATGACGCGCTGCAGGTAGAACGCCACCCGCATCTCCATGAACATGTCGCCGCTGTAGGAGGTTTCGTTATCGACACTCAGCCCCGGGCTGATCCCGTGACGCCGGGCCGACTGCATGGCGAACATTCCATCTTCAATGCCGTAGTGGGCATCTGAACGCGGGCATACATTGACCCGCACACCCGCCTCACGAAGGATTTTCCATCCGGCGTCCGGCAGCGCGGTGCAGTGGTTGAAGATGTTATCGGGGCGCAGCAGGCCCTCGCGATGTAAACCCTCCAACTCGGCTGCCATGTCCCCGCCAAAAAATTCGGTGATGATCGGCAGCCCCAGACGCCGGGCTTCAGCCCACAGCTCAGGTTCCAATTGCGCCATCATCGCCAGCGAGAGCAACGGGTTGTCACCGCTCTTGACGTATTTTTCCTGGAGACGCTCCAGGTTACCCGGCCAGTGGGCTTCGTCCCACTCGCCAGAAACTGGCGCACCGCTGGCGTGTACAGAGCGGATACCAGCGTCGAGCAGCGCCTCGATTGCTGCGTCGGAGTGGGCACCGGTGCGGCTGTTATGAGAGTTGTCTACCACGGTCGTGATGCCCGCATCGATGCAGCCCAACGCAGTCAGCAGGTTGCCGATATACATGTCAGCCGGGCGATAGTATTTGGCGAACGAGAAATGTGTTGCGTTGCAGTAGTCTTCCAGGGTTTCGGCATTCGGATTGATTCGACGCAGTTGGCCTTCCCAGGAGTGGCGATGCGTATCGACCATGCCCGGCATGGCAATCATGCCGGATGCCTCGATCACGGCAGCATCGCCGGCCTCGATGTTTTCACCTATGGCCTTGATGGTGCTGCCTTCGACAAGGATATCGCCGCGTGCCAGATTTCCGATATCGCCGTTCATGCTCAGCACAGTGGCGCCGCGGATAAGTGTGCGGGCGGCTGGAGCGGCCGGAGCCTGCACGATGCTGCGGTTGTATTCAGCCATTTTCAGTACACCTCTTCAAATGTCGTTGAAGAAATGTACGCAACGCGATACTGCGGGAAAAAGATGGTTAAACTGTTTTTATTATTCAATATTGACGAATAATAAAGACTTCCCCCCGATCACTGCTTTGAGGCTGCCAACTGTCATGGACCGAATTCAAGCGATGCAGGTGTTCGTCCGTGTGGCTGAGGCGGGAAGTTTTGTTCACGCGGCGCAGACGCTCTCCTTGCCGGCTTCGACAGTTACCAGCAGCGTTAAAAATCTTGAGAAGTACCTGCAGGTGCGGCTGCTGAACAGAACAACGCGCCGGGTTAGTCTTACGCCAGAGGGCGCCCAGTATCTGGCCCAATGCCGGGAAATACTCGAGTTGATTGAACACACGGAGTCCAGCCTGACGGATTCCGTGAAACGGCCACAGGGGCGTTTGCGGGTCGATATGCCTGGTGGCATTGCACACTTCATCGTTATGCCAAACCTGCAGGACTTTTACAGGCGCTACCCGGATATCTACCTGATGATAGGCGTCAATGATCGGCAGGTTGACCTTGTTCAGGAAGGCGTGGATTGCGTAATTCGCACAGGTGAGCTTGATGACTCAACGCTCGTTGCGCGCCCACTCGGCCGGTTTCGCTGGGTGACCTGCGCGTCTGCCGCCTATCTCAAAGAGAACGGTGTCCCGCAAACGCCGGATGATTTGTCTCACCACCGGGCCATCCATTATTTTTCCGGCCGAGTAAGGCGAGCGGGCGAAATGCATTTCGCCAGTGGTACTGAAAAGATCTCGGTCCCAGTGAACGGGACAGCAGCTGTGAATGAGACCGGGCTCTACATAAAAATGTGCCTTGAGGGCTTTGGACTGGTGCAGCTCGCTGAAAGCGTGGTATCCGAGCATCTGCGGGAAGGGCGCCTGGTCGAAGTTCTTGCTGACTGGCAGCCTGCTTCAGTTCCCGTACACCTGCTATATCCGCATCAGCGCTTTCTTTCGCCAACCGTGCGCGCGTTTGCTGACTGGATAACTGTGCTTATCCGAGACCATTATTCGGATAATTGCTAGTCAGGGGGGGGCAACTGATCGGCGATCCAGTTGACCGGCGACCGGTCAGGCTCTGGACCCTTCTCCATAATTACCTGCAGATCTACACAGTCATAAATCCATCAACAAAAATGGGCCGAACAGACGGCCCATTGTGTGACGGGTCTAGACGAAGGCTTGCCCGGTAAAGCCTCTAGGCAGCCGCTGCAGGCCAGCCATTGTCGTCAGTCGCTCGATCCACTCGGAGCGCCAACTGGACGCATGATGCGTTGCCTTGGCGTGGCGAACGGCCCGGCGCGCCGCATTGCGCTGGTCTTTGCGCGCGTTTTTATAGGCGTCCGTATTACGGCAGCTGCGGCACTTGACGCGATTGAGTTCGGGGCTTGCGCTGAGGTTGTTACCCTTGTGACCACAGGCCAGATGCCCGTCGACTTTGAAGTGAATGACCATGAGACGCCTCCTTGGTGACGTGTAAAGGGTTTGACCTCACACCACCAAGGACGTTCTTTTTTGCAGGCATTGCACAAATCAGCGGATCACCTGAAGCGTGGCAGCGGCCGGTCTACAGGTTTGAGCGACGACAGTGTGCTGCGAATCAGCGGAGCATCCTTTTCGATGTCGTTCAAACGGTCGCGAATGCGCAGGGCGGTCGGATGCCCGCCTTGATGATCGACCCAGTCGGCGATCTCTTTGCAGGCTGCGGCGAGGCGCGCCTCCCGGGCATCGAGCAAGGTGAGAAGAGTGGTGATGGACTCTCTTTCGGACATGGAACACCTCCGTTCAGCAAACCGCTCTATGGCAGCAAAAAGCCCGCGAGCGCGAGCTTTCTGCCGTTGGGGCGCTGCTCCTTCAGCTGGTTTGAGTATAGACCCGTAAATGACAGCTATCAGCCGGAAGACTCACTGACAGTAACTCGAGAGCTGACGGCATTCAGTCGCTGGCATTCTCGCCGGGCGTCCTCTTCCAGATCGTAGCCATCCCCGATGAAACCGCCGGTTCGCGTGTCATTGATGCGATACCAACTGGTGGCTTCGGCGGGTTCATGGAGACTTTCTCCAGCGCGGCGACCGTGAATGATGATCTTGTTGCAACGCTTCACGACGAATATGTCTTCCATGGCGTCACCGCAGCTGATTCGTGTCAGATCAACTATAGAAGCCCTGACAAATCGTGCAAAAAATAGTCAGGTCAGTTCGTCGGTTGAAGTACCCAGCCAGAGCGGTGCCAAGTCAGATGGTGAGTCGGATTCAGCGCCTCGAGGAAGTCCCGGTCGTGTGAAACCGCGACTATCGCTCCCGGAAAACGCTGCAAGGCCTGTTCGAAAGCTTCCACCGAGGGCAGATCCAGGTGATTGGTCGGTTCGTCCAGCAGCAACAATTGCGCAGGTTCTGCTCTCCACAATGCGAGCGCCAGTGCGGCTTTCAGGCGTTCACCACCGCTTAACAAGGCACAGCATCCTGTGGCGCGACGAGCATCCAGTTGCAAGTGGGCGAGGTTGCTGCGCAGCGTGCCTTCGTCCAGGGTGGTGCCCTGCATCATCAACTGTTCGGTGATCGAGCGCCGATCGTCCAGTTGGGCCAATTGTTGATCCAGAAACGCGAATGGCACGTGAGTCGTGGCAGTGCCTCGGACGGGGGGCAGTTCCCTGGCGAGAACCTTCAGCAGGGTTGATTTACCGCACCCGTTGGGGCCACTGACAGCGATCCGCATCGCACCACGAATCGACAAGTTCAGGCGGCTTGTTGCTGCTTCGCGTGGCAGCCACGGCAAGCCGGCTTCAATCAGCGTGCAGATCTGACGGTTATTCGGCACAGTGCTTCCGGGCAGGTTGATCAATACACTGTCGGCTGGCTGCACCTTGGCGAAGGCCTCGCGTACCTGGGCATCGAGCTCGGATTTGCGTGCCTTATGTCCCTGTCGGACATGCCCCATGATTTCCCGGGCGGCGCCTTTGATCGCCACGTACTCGAAGCTGGCAATGTTGGCGGTTTCTGCGTTGCGTCGGGAGTTGGCTGCATGGCGTTGTATCGTGTCGTGTTCACGCCGCAACCGCACGCGCTCGCGCTGACGCTCGCTTCGGGCTTGATCAAGACGTGCCTGTGCCGCTGCTTGATGGATCCGCTGATGCTCACGGAACGCCGAATAATTGCCGCCGAAGTCATTTGGCACCGCGCCATTCAATTCGACAATCCGTTGCATGCCATCAAGCAATTGCCGGTCATGGCTGACGACGATCAGTCCAGTCTGCCACCGCTCCAGTGAGGCCATCAGCCATTGCCTTCCGGAACTGTCCAGGTGGTTGGTCGGCTCATCAAGGATCAGCAACGGTGCCCGGCTCAAAAAGGCGCCAATCAGCGCGATACGAGCTTGCTGGCCTCCACTCAGGTTTTCGCTCAAGTCATTGGGCTCAACCTCGGTCAGCCCGGCATCATCGAGCAGTCGTCGCAAGCGATCAGGCAGATCCCACTGTTCGCCAATAAGGTCGAAATCTTCTGCCGAACCGTTGCCCTGATTCAATCGATCCAGGGCCTGCAGAATGGCTGCGCTGCCGGTGGTCTCTGCGACCGTCTGGCCAGGCACCGGGATCAGGGTTTGTGCCACAAAAGCGGCTGCCACCGAGCGTGTGACACTTCCGGACGTTGGCTGCAAATGCCCGGCGATCAAACGCGCCAATACGCTTTTGCCAGCACCGTTGCGCCCGACGATGGCGGTCGGCGTGTGATCGAACTTCAAATTGAGAGCATCGAAAATCGTCTCGCCATTGGCGAACTGGAAACCCAGCTGATTCAGAGAGACGAGGGCAGGCGTACGCGAGACGTGAGTCATCGGCACCTCCAAAAAATGTCGTGAAAACAGACAAACGCCCTGAGAGGCGTGTCGCGATTACATTTTTGAAGGCTTAGTTGTTCACTTTCTGCGGTCGTCCTTGGGAGGGGAAGTCGATTAGCCTAGTCGAGACGCCAGGCTGCTTCAAGCCATGTCAGACATGCGTTCAAGGAATAGCGCCAAAGCGACTTCTTCCTTGCGCAGTCCTTTGCGGATCCGTGGCCTTGGCAGTTCGGCCAGTGCACCCAGCATGAAATGCTCCACCACGGCCGGGTGGATATAACATTTGCGACACACCGCCGGCGTGTTGCCCAGTTGCCTCGCGACACCCTTGACCATCTCCACCACATGTCGCTTGGCCTCGGCTTCCGACTCCCATTGCAACTCCCGCAGCACTGACAGTGCGAGGGCGCTGCCGGCCCAGGTCCGATAGTCCTTGGCGGTGAAGTCCGCGCCGGTCAGGGTCTGCAGGTAAGCGTTGACGTCGGAAGAGCTGACGGTGTGCCGATCGCCATGCTCATCCAGATACTGGAACAGGTTCTGCCCCGGGATTTCCAGGCAGCGTTTGATGATCCGCGCCAAGCGGCGGTCCTTGACCGTGATTTGATGTTCGACGCCGCTTTTGCCGCGAAACTGGAACAGGATCGCACTGCCATTGATCTCGACATGTCGGCTGCGCAAGGTGGTCAGACCGTACGACCGGTTGTCCCGAGCGTATTGCGTATTGCCGACGCGGATCAGCGTGGCATCGAGCAGCGTGATCACCGTGGCCATGACTTTGTCGCGACTGAACCCCGGGGCAGCCAGCAGCGCCTCCAGCTGTTTGCGCAACTTCGGCAGCGCCAGGCCGAACTCGCGCAGGCGTGAGTATTTGTCGGCATCGCGTACTTCACGCCAGCGCGGGTGATAACGGTATTGTTTGCGCCCGCGAGCATCGCGGCCGGTGGCTTGCAGGTGGCCGCGAGGGTCCGCGCAGATCCATACATCGGTGTAGGCCGGCGGCACGGCCAGCGCATTGATGCGTCTGATTTCATCAGGGTCGCTGATGCGCTGGCCTGCTGTGTCGAAGTAGCAGAACTTGCCGCGCAGCTTCTTGCGGGTGAGCCCGGGCTGGGTGTCATCGACGTAATGCAGGTCCGAAGGCAACGCATCGGTCAGCGCGGTATCGGGCATGGCGGGGATCCTTGGCGGGATTCGGGCAGTTACAGCGATTGACCTCATGGCCCGGCAGTCGTGCCGACGGATTTATGCCAGAACCGCGACAGCCTTGATCTGCGCCCACAATTGCTGACCCGCGTGCAGGCCCAACTGATCCCGCGAATAACGGGTGATTCTTGCCAACAGCGGCGTACCACCCGCATCGAGACGGATGAGCACATGAGCGGCATTGTCGGCAGGCATCTCACTGACAACCTTGACCGGCAACCGATTGAGGATGCTGCTGTGCTCGGTGTTTTGCAGGGTCAAACTGATATCGCGCGCCTGCACTTTGCAGCGCAGCGTTTGACCGACTTCCATGGGGGAGTGGGTCACGCGGATGCTCAGCAACGTGTCGGGCAATTGCAGGCAGAGCAATTGGTAGTTGTGATCGTAGGAGATGACTTTGCCCTCGATCACTACGCCGGCGTCATCGCCCATTGCCAGCGGCAAATCAAGACGGGCCAGGGTTTCCCCGATCGGACCGCTGGCCAGCGCTTTGCCGTTGTCGAGCAGCACCAGGTGATCGGCCAGCCGTGCGACTTCATCCTGGGCGTGACTGACATACAGAACCGGGATATCGAGTTCGTCGTGCAGTCGTTGCAGATAAGGCAGGATTTCGCTTTTGCGCTGACTGTCGAGAGCTGCGAGTGGCTCGTCCATCAGCAGCAGTTTCGGACTGGTCAACAACGCCCGGGCAATGCCGACACGCTGACGCTCACCGCCGGACAGATGCTGCGGATGACGCTCCAGCAAATGGCCGATTCCCAGCAGTTCAGTGGCTTGCGCCATGTCGACCCGGCGTTGATTCCTGGCAATCCGCTTGAGGCCGAATTGCAGATTGGCCAGCACGGAAAGGTGCGGAAACAGGCTCGCTTCCTGAAAGACATAGCCGAGAGCACGTTTGTGCGGCGGGACGAAAATGCCTTTCTCGCTGTCCTGCCAGACTTCATCGTTGATTTGCACAAAGCCCTGCGAAGCCCGTTCAAGTCCGGCGATGCAGCGCAGGCAGGTGGTCTTGCCTGACCCCGATTGACCGAACAGCGCGGTCACTCCACGACCGGGCAAGTGCAGGTCGACGTCCAGACCAAAGCCCGAGTATGCGAGTTTCAAGCGTGCTTCGATCATCGATCAACTCCAGCCTGCGCGCGACTTGCGGCTGGAATAGAGTGCCAGCAACACCAGAAACGAAAACACCAGCATCGCCCCGGCGAGCCAATGCGCTTGTGAGTATTCCATGGCTTCGACGTGGTCGTAGATTTGTACCGAGACCACTCGGGTCTTGTCAGGAATATTGCCGCCAATCATCAATACGACACCAAACTCGCCGACGGTATGGGCGAAGCCCAGGATCGCCGCCGTAATGAAGCCGGGACGAGCGAGCGGCAGGATCACGCTGAAAAAAGTGTCCCAGGGATTGGCGCGCAAAGTGGCGGCCACTTCCAGTGGGCGAGTGCCAATGGCGGAGAAGGCGTTTTGCAACGGCTGCACCACAAAGGGCATGGAATAGAGCACCGAACCAATGACCAGCCCGGTGAAGCTGAACGTTAGTGTGCCGAGCCCCAACCATTGGGTGAAATGACCCAGAAAACCGTTGGGCCCGAGCGCGAGCAACAAATAAAAACCGATGACGGTCGGCGGCAGCACCAGGGGCAGGGCAACAATTGCCCCGATGGGGCCGCGCAGCCAGGATTGGCTGCGCGACAGCCACAGGGCGATCGGAGTGCCGATCACCAGCAGGATTGCGGTGGTCAGGGACGCCAGTTTCAGGGTCAGCCAGATCGCCGCGAAATCGGCACTCGTCAGCGACATTTACAGCTGATAACCGTAGGACTTGATGACCGCCGCGGCTTTCGGGCCTTTGAGGTACTCAACCAGCGCTTTGGCAGCGGCGTTGTCCTTGCCTTTGTTCAGGATGACAGCATCCTGCTTGATCGGGTCGTGCATGCTCGCCGGAACGATCCACGCCGAGCCGCTGCTGACCTTGCCGTCCTTGTAGATCTGCGAGAGAGCAACGAAGCCCAGTTCAGCGTTGCCGGTGGACACGAACTGGTAGGCCTGGGTGATGTTCTGGCCTTCGACGATCTTGGCTTTGGTCGCTTCAGTCAGTTTCAGCTTTTCCAGCACCTGGGTGGCAGCCAGACCGTATGGCGCGGCTTTTGGGTTGGCGATGGACAGGTGCTGGTATTCGTTCTTCTTCAGGACGTCGCCTTTGGCATCGACGTAACCTTCTTTGGCCGACCACAGTGCCAGGGTGCCGATGGCATAGGTAAAGCGTGAGCCTTTGACGGTGTCACCTTCCTTTTCAAGTTTTTCAGGGGTGGTGTCATCTGCCGAAAGGAATACTTCGAACGGCGCGCCGTTCTTGATCTGGGTATAGAACTGCCCGGTGGCGCCATAGGCGGCGACCAGTTTGTGCCCGGTGTCTTTTTCGAAATCGGCGGCGATTGCCTGGATCGGTGCAGTGAAGTTGGCCGCGACGGCGACTTGCACTTCGTCGGCCTGAGCGGTGCCGATGGCGAATACCGCAAACAGGGCAGGGGCAAAACGTGAGGCACGATTGATCATGTAACGGCTCCGTGGGTGGCAAGTGCAGTGGGCAGCTGTTAATTGGAAGGGTGGACTGCACCGATGCGAGGGGTGAAACGCTATATAGCGAAATATATAGCGAAATGCCGCCAGACGGGAAGCTCTGCTTTCAAACCGGGTGAGGGCCACGTGCATCACCCGGTCGGTTCATCATCGCTTCAGTTTTGCCAGTGCACCTTCAGCCAGTTGCCGTGTCAATTCAGCGCTGCCGAGATCCTTGCCGAGCGTGAAAGCCTGACCGGCCCAAAGGTTGCTGAAGTCCGCTTCACTCTTCGCGCGCAGCGGCATCAAGGCACCGCCGGCCAGCGGGAAGGCAGGAGCCTTGAGCGACATCGGGCCCAGCTCGCGCATCACCCGATTGAGAATCCCTCGCGCCGGGCGCCCGGTAAACAAATTGGTCACCGCCGTTTCGCTTTCCTTGGAGGTGCGCAAGGCCTTGTGGTGCGAAGCGCTGACCTTCGCTTCCGGGGTAAACAGATACGCCGTCCCGACCTGCACCGCCGAAGCGCCGAGCATGAACGCTGCCGCCACGCCTCGTGCATCGGCAATCGCACCGGCAGCGATCACCGGCACACTTACGGCGTCGACCACTTGCGGTACCAGCGCAAACGTACCCACCTGACTGCTCAGGTCATCACTGAGAAACATCCCGCGGTGGCCACCGGCCTCGTAACCCATGGCAATGATCGCGTCGCAACCGTTCTGCTCCAGCCAGATCGCTTCGTCGACTGTGGTCGCTGACGAGATGATTTTTGCACCGGTAGCCTTGACCCGATCCAGCAAGGACTTTTCCGGCAGTCCGAAGTGAAAACTCACCACTTCAGGGCGAAACTCTTCCAGCACTTCGCAAGCAGCCGCATCAAACGGCGCACGATTGGATACCGGCGTCGGTGCATCGAAATCGGCACCCAGTTCGCGGTAGTAGGGTTCCAGCAGGTTTTTCCATTCGCGCGCCTTTTGCTCATCGGCAGCCGGAGGTTGATGGCAGAAAAAATTGACGTTGAACGGCTTGTTCGTGCCTTGGCGAATAGTCTTCAGTTCTTCGCGCAGCTGCTCGATGGTCAGCATCGCGGCCGGCATCGAGCCCAGGCCGCCCGCGTTGCACACGGCGATGACCATCGACGAGTTTGTGGCACCGGCCATCGGGCCCTGGATGATCGGCAGTTCGATGCCGAACAGATCAAGAATGCGGGTGTCAGGCCATTGGCTCATGGAATAGCTTCTCCGACGACAAAACAGGGCAGGGACGGTAGCCACCGGTTTTTAACGCAAAGCCATCCACGTGACCAGCACAGATTTGTAGCTTGCGCCCAGGCGCCGGCTCGGCATCCAGGCTCGATTGGCTAAAGGTCGAGTGGGGCAAAATGTTGCAGTGTGCTATTCCAATGTCTCGACATCCTGAATTCCATCCGTGAGAGGCAGTCATGTTCAAAGGCATTTTGATCGACAAAGACGACAGCGGTTATCGCGCCAGCCTGCAAGAAATCAGCGACGAACAGTTGCCGCAGGGCGATGTGACAGTTCGCGTCGCGTACAGCACGCTCAACTTCAAGGATGGCCTGGCGATTACCGGCAGCAGCCCGGTGGTGCGCAAGTTTCCGATGGTGCCGGGGATCGACCTGGCCGGCACTGTCGAAGTCAGCTCGCATCCTGACTATAAGGTGGGCGATCAGGTGCTGCTCAACGGTTGGGGCGTGGGTGAAAACCATTGGGGCGGCCTGGCCCAGAAGTCCCGACTCAACGGCGACTGGCTGATTCCGCTGCCCAAGGCTTTTTCCGCCGCGCAAGCCATGGCCGTTGGCACGGCGGGCTACACGGCGATGCTGTGCATCATGGCGCTGGAGCGTAATGGCGTGAAGCCAGAGCAGGGCGAAGTGCTGGTCACGGGTGCCAATGGCGGGGTCGGCAGCTTTGCTATCGCCTTGTTGCACAAGCTTGGCTATCGCGTGGTCGCTTCGACCGGTCGTGTGTCCGAGCATGAATATCTGCAGCAACTCGGCGCCAGCGAAATCATTGATCGTGCGACCTTGTCCGAACCCGGCAAGCCACTGGCGAAGGAGCGTTGGGCTGCAGTTATTGATTCGGTCGGCAGCCACACCTTGGCCAACGCCTGCGCCAGCACCCGCGCCGAAGGCACTGTCGCTGCGTGCGGTCTGGCTCAGGGCATGGATTTCCCGGCGTCGGTGGCCCCGTTCATTTTGCGTGGCGTGACGCTGGCCGGGATCAACAGCGTGACCCAGCCAAAGGCGCGCCGAATCGAGGCCTGGACGCGTCTGGCCAAGGATCTGGACTTTGCCCTGTTGCCCCTGATCAGCCACGAAATCGGCCTCAGTGAAGCTATTGAGGCGGCGCCGAAGTTGCTCGCCGGACAGTTGCGCGGACGGGTTGTGGTGGACGTCAATCGCTGACACATTAAGCGCCATCGCGGACCTGCCGGGCCGCACTTTAAAAAGGGAGTGGCACTTCGATGGATTTACAACAACAGCACGTTGAGTCGTTCACGGTTTCAGGCTTGCGTGTTCGAACCACCAACGCCGCAGAACACAAGGCCGAGACCGCGAAAATCGGCCCGATGTGGGGCGAGTTTTTTGGCAAGGGCCTGGCGGCAACCATTCCCGGCAAACTGACGGAGTCGCCGATTTATGGGGTGTACTCGGCGTATGAGTCGGAT
The DNA here is from genome assembly GCF_054071635.1 of Pseudomonas sp. SDO52101_S400. Lineage (NCBI taxonomy): Bacteria > Pseudomonadati > Pseudomonadota > Gammaproteobacteria > Pseudomonadales > Pseudomonadaceae > Pseudomonas > Pseudomonas sp. SDO52101_S400. The sequence goes on from NZ_JBSVWF010000016.1 coordinate 98,407, forward strand.
GCCTCGGGTGCATTCGATGTGACGGCAGGCGTCGCGGTCGTCGATCCGCAGACAGATTTCGAGACGATCCGGATTGAAAGCGGCGAGTATCTGGTGTTTCAGGGGCATGGTGCATTGCCTGATGCGGTCATCGCCACTTGGGGCAGGATCTGGAAACACTTCGAAGCCAATCCGCAAATTCAGCGACGTTACGCCACCGACTTCGAGGCCTACCTCGGCCCCGAGTCAGTGGCGATTTACATCGGCATTCGTTAAGGCTGCGTTTCCCGGGACAACAACTCACGCTTGCGCTCTACACCCCAGCGATAGCCCGAAAGGTTGCCGTCGCTGCGTACCACGCGGTGGCAAGGAATGGCCACCGCGAGGCTATTGGCGCCGCAGGCCTGAGCCACGGCCCGAACAGCTTTTGGTGAGCCGATGCGTTGGGCGATGTCGGCGTAACTGGCGGTGCAGCCAACCGGAATTTCGCGTAGCGCCTTCCAGACCCGTTCCTGAAACGCGGTGCCTCGCACGTCCAGTGGCAGATCGAGACCGATGGCCGGCGCTTCAATGAAGCCGACGACGTGGGCGATCAATTGCTCGAACCCGGCGTCGGCGCCAATCAGGTTGGCCCGGCGAAACTGATCCTGCAGGTCGCAGACCAGTTGATGCGGATCATCTCCCAGCAGAATCGCGCAAATCCCCCGGTCGCTCTGTGCCACCAGAATCGCGCCGAGCGAACATTGGCCAACCGCAAAGCGAATGTCGTTGTTTTGCCCGGCTGCCCGGTAGTCACCGGGTTTCATCCCCAGCAACTGGTCAGCAGCTTCATAGAAACGGCTATTGGAGTTGAAACCGGCGTCGTACAAGGCGTCGGTCACTGAGTCGCCCTCCGCCAACCGTTGCCGCACTCTGCGAGATCGGTGCGCGGCGGCATAGCCCTTGGGCGTCAAGCCGGTGGCGGCTTTGAATACCCGATGGAAATGAAATGAACTCAGGCCTGCGGCGTCCGCCAGTTCGTTGAGCGCTGGCAGGGTTTCGGCGGTTTCGATCTGCCGGCAGGCAGCGGCTACGGTCGCGGCATGTTGCGCGGCCACGTCGCTCTGATCCTTGCTCGCCCGCTTGCTGGGGCGATAACCAGCCGCTTCGGCCGCTTCGGCGGTGTCGAAGAACTCGACATTCTGCGGTTTCGGCAAGCGCGCCAGGCTGCTCGGGCGGCAATAGATGCCGGTGGTTTTCACGGCGTAGACAAATTGGCCGTCCGCCCGTGGGTCGCGGGCGACAACGGCGGACCAACGTGGATCGTCTTCAATGTTCAGCGGGGTCGAAAGCGTTTTCATGATGGAGAGTCCGTTGACCTGTTGATTTTCAGGTTAACCAGTGCCGCCGACGGTATCACTCCGGCCCTTGCGGTCAAACTTTGCGCGGTCATCCCGCGGTGCGGAATGTCAGGTTGAAGCGTTGTTCGCCCAACTGCGGATGCCGACCGTACTTGATCGGCAGGACGCCGTGGTAGCGCAGTCGATCAACGCCTCCCCAGATTACGATGTCGCCGTGCAACAGCGAAATGCGCTGGCTCTTGTTGCTACGGGCGAAACCGCCGAACAGGAACATCGCTGGCAAACCCAATGACAGGGACACGATCGGTGCGGCGTAGGAATGTTCGTCCTTGTCCTGATGCAAAGACATTTTCGCGCCGGGGACATAGCGGTTGATCAGGCAGGAATCCGGTGTGAAGTCGGAAAATCCGACTTGCTTCGCCGCTGCTTGCGCCAGTTCGCGAAACACTTCAGGCATTTCCGGCCAGGGCTGGTGGCTGAGCGGGTCTTCGGCCGAATAGCGGTAACCGCTGCGGTCGGTGATCCAGCCGAGTGCTCCGCAACTGCTGGTGGCCACTGACATGCTGAAGCCGCCGGGCGTCATCATGTGCCGCAACGGGGCGTGTTCGATGACCGATTCCAGCGCCGGCAGCAATTGCTCGATACGGGGCAGGGCGAAGCTGCGCAACACCCACGATTGCTCTCCAATCTGCTCGGCGCGGTGTGGCTGCTCGGTGTCGGCGAAGAGGTCGAAATTGCTGTGCATGATAGTCAGGTAGCGTCGTGAAAAATGATGCCCAGAGTATGCCGTTTTCCGCTGTGCAGGCGGCTGACACCGTGGCGCATGGTGACGCGATAATCGCCGCGCAGGCCTCTGACAGGACGCTGGTTGACGGCAAAGATCAATGCGTCACCTTTTCTCAAGTCCATCACCATCGGGCGAGACTGCATTCTTGGACGTTGTTCGGTCAGGACGAATTCGCCGCCGCAGAAATCCTCGCCAGGCTCTGACAGAAGAATCGCCACTTGCAGCGGGAACACATGTTCACCGTACAAGTCCTGGTGCAGACAGTTGTAGTCCTGTGGCCCGTATTGCAGCAAGAGCGGGGTAGGTCGCAGTTGACCGGCGGCATGACAGCGCGCGAGAAACTCGCTGTGAAGGGGTGGAAAACGTTGTGGCAAGCCCATCCGTTCATGCCAGCGGTTGGCCAGTGGAACAAGGCGCGGATAAAGCGCACTGCGCAGGCGCTCCACCAATGGAGGCAGAGGATAACGCAGATATTTGTACTCACCGCGACCGAAACCGTGGCGGGCCATGATCACCTGCGAGCGGAACGGTTCGCTTTGCGGATACAGCGCACTCAGGCGATCACAAGTTTGTGGGCGCAACAGCGAACGGATGATGGCGCCACCGTCCTGATCCAGCTGTTGTTCCAGTGCGACCCAATCGAGCGCATCGAGGGGAGAGTCGGGTGACATCGGCATGCTGATTCCTTGGCTTGCGTCCAGGCGATCAGTCTAGGCAGCCCGCCAGGCCGGAACACTCCGGCGCTTGCGGTCGAATTGTCACCCGTGTGTTACAGCGCTTTGCTGACGCTGATGTCGCTGATCACGTCTTCGCTTTGGCCATGCAGGGCATCCAGCGCAGCCTTGGCTTCTTCCGGCGTGCCGTTTTCCAGCTGGGCGAATTCGAAGCGGCGCTCGCCGTTCAGTTTGTACTTGATGACGTATTTGGTCGTTTGAGCCACGGTCATGCTTACCTGATTGCGTTGAGGGAGCCGATCAGCTGAGTTTCGAGCTGGAACGACGGATGATCTTGATCGAGTGCGTCAGGGTCGGCTTGCGGGTCACGCTGATGGCACGACGGTTGACGGTGTCGATGGTGATGTTCCAGAACCCGGTGCTCGGCGCAGTGATGCGGGCCGGGAACGTGTCGAATGCGCCGCCGTGATAGGTGTGACGGCCGCCGTTCTTGAAGCTGCGAAAGTTGGCGTCGTTCATCAGACGGATGTTGCAGGTTTGTGAGCATTGAATGACGACGATGTCGTCTTCGTTGAGGTGCTCGCGCTGGTGAATAAATTTCATGGGCGCCTCCAGAAGGGCTTTTTCTACAAAATCAAAACGATAGCAGAGTCGATTGGCGCAGTTTATCAGCCCGGACAGGTTATTATCCGGCCGTCGGGCGCTGCTTTGACAATTAAAAACAGTTATTCGCGATTTCGTGTGCGCTAAATGCAATGAGCCTCGGAGAAAAACGGCATTTGTGCTGTCGGAGGGTCTTTATAGGAGGTTTTGGTATGAAGTGGGGTTTGGCGTGTTTGCCATTGGTATTGGCAGTGGGTGGATGTGCAAGTGTTTCGGAGATTAACGAAACACTGCCTACCATGAACGTCATTTCCGGCAAGAAACCTCATGAGTACGCGCAGTGCCTGGCCGATAAGTTGGCGCAAAGCCGCGGCGCCCTGCAAATGCAGCCGCACAAGGACGGGATGCGGGTGATCGTGCCAGGCAAGTTCTCGTCCGGTCCGGCCGCCGTGTTTGACATTGAAGACCGTTCCGGCGGCAGCAGCATCAAGCTGCACGAGCGCATGTCCAATGTACCGCTTCGCCCGCGGGATGTGCGCAATGCCGCCACGGTGTGCATTTCCGGCTGATAAACTGTCAGTCATCGGTATTGATGCCGTCCAGGTCACGCCTGGGCGGCATTGTCATTTCTGGAGATGTGCATGAAGCGAGAGCAGGTGCGCGAGCGCCACAAAGAGGGTCTGATTGCGGCCACTCATGTGATTCAGAACCCGGCAAATTCGGGCGAATGGATCGTGTTTTTCAAGAAGAGCGCCGGGCGCAGTTACTTTCTGGTGGATGAAAACGACGAAGTCGAATCGTTCGGCCGTCTGGATGACCTGATAGAGGTCGTTCGCGGACTGGGGATCAAATTCGCCGAAATTCACATGTAGAACTTACTTGCAGACCACTACGACACTGCGGTTCTTGTAGTTGCCGACATCGATACCCAGGGTCTTGTCGCTTTCCTTGGGAGACGGTGTGCCATCGGTTCCGACGATGCGATAGCCGGTGCCGGCGCAGGAGGCGTCAGCCTTTTCATAACAGGTCGCCCAGGAGTTGGCCTCACCGGAGCAATCGATGCTCAACCCTTGTTCGCCGTTGTTCAGATAAGTGGGTTGAGAGGTAGCGCAGCCGGCCAGGGCCAGAAGTGCTAACAGAGGCAGCATTTTGTGCAGCGTACGGATATTCATGGCGATGTCGTCTTCAGAAGGAGGGGGCTAGACGCTATGACAGCGCCGGCATGAAAAGGTTATAGCGATTGGCCACATCTTCATGTTCGAAAAAAGCCCTGCGCAATGGCAGGGCTCTGGATGCGTTACAGCTGATCAGTCCTGATCCTTGCCGCGACGTTTCGGTGCAGGAGGCGTGTAATCGAGCACCGCGGCTACCTCAATCGCCATCGCTTCAGTGGGCAATGGGCCGGACACATCTTCGCCGTTGGCGGCGGTGATATGCCACTGGCCATCTTTCGCCTTGGCAACGGTGTACCCGTTGATGATTTTTGCTGCGGACATCTAGCGGCCTCGTTGGCTGGTTCAAAGGCGTCATGATAACGGGAAACGGGCGAACGGGCTCGGGTCGATGTGGTGTTCCTGAATCTTTGGGCTACGCTGAGTGCGCAGCTTCTGCGTGCGGATTGAACTATCCGCCAGAATATTTCTCTATGTTGACATCGGTTAGCCAGTGCGGGGCATTGTAAGGTGCACGCCGCCTGATTAGACTGCGCCGAAACTCGTACACACAGCCCTTTCAAGGACTTATATGATCAAGAAATGCTTGTTCCCAGCAGCCGGTTACGGTACTCGCTTCCTTCCAGCGACTAAGGCCATGCCCAAAGAAATGCTGCCGGTGGTAAACAAGCCACTGATCCAGTACGGCGTCGAAGAAGCTCTGGATGCTGGTCTGACTGAGATCTCCATCGTGACCGGCCGTGGCAAGCGCGCCCTGGAAGACCACTTCGACATCAGCTATGAGCTGGAAAACCAGATCAAGGGCACCGACAAAGAGAAATACCTGGTCGGTATCCGCAAGCTGTTGGACGAGTGCTCGTTCTCCTACACCCGTCAGACTGAAATGAAAGGCCTGGGTCACGCGATCCTGACCGGTCGTCCGCTGATCGGCGATGAGCCGTTTGCCGTGGTGCTGGCGGACGACCTGTGCGTCAACCTCGAAGGCGACGGCGTGCTGACCCAGATGGTCAAGCTGTACAAGCAGTTCCGCTGCTCGATCATTGCCATTCAGGAAGTCGATCCGGCAGAGACCAGCAAGTACGGCGTTATCGCCGGCGAGATGATCCGCGACGACATCTACCGCGTACACAGCATGGTCGAGAAGCCAAAGCCGGAAGACGCGCCGTCGAACCTGGCGATCATCGGTCGTTACATCCTGACCCCGGACATCTTCGATCTGATCGAGCAGACCGAGCCAGGCAAGGGCGGCGAAATCCAGATCACCGACGCCCTGATGAAGCAAGCCCAGAACGGCTGCGTGATGGCATACAAGTTCAAGGGCAAGCGTTTCGACTGCGGTGGCGCAGAGGGTTACATCGAGGCAACCAACTTCTGTTTCGAAAACTTCTACAAAACCGGCAAGGCCTACTGATAGCGCCTGATCTGCCTGTACGAAAAAGCCACCTTCGCAGACTGTGTGAAAACCTAGCAATCTGCGCGGTGCTCAAAGAAAATGCTCCGTAT
>NZ_JBSVWF010000017.1:0-102476 GCF_054071635.1 Pseudomonas sp. SDO52101_S400
GTGTGTCAGGCAACTGACTTGTTGGCTGACACACCGCATTCGCGAGCAAGCCCGCTCCCACAGGATTTTTTAACGACTATGGACGAACGGCGCAGTGCACAACAGATGCACCTGAACACATAAAAACCGTATCAGGGCGCGGCAGATGGCCGCAGGCAGCGCTTGGATCTGATCCGCATAAATCAACAATTCCTGAGCCTGTTTTGTTTCCGGTGGGGTTTCTACAGTGCAGCTCGTGCCAGACCGGGTGGCCTGGCAAGACTTTGCAACCGTGGAAGAATTGACCATGAGCACAGCAACAATCGGACAGGCTTATAACTACAAGGTCGTCCGCCAATTCGTCATCGCGACTGTTTTCTGGGGTGTCGTGGGCATGGCGATGGGGGTATGGATCGCCTCGCAACTGGTATGGCCGGACATGAATCTGGACTTGCCGTGGACCACCTTCGGCCGCTTGCGACCGTTGCACACCAGCCTTGTGATTTTCGGTTTCGCCGGCAGCGCGCAATTCGCCGCCAGTTACTACGCGGTGCAGCGTACCTGCCAGGTGCGGCTGTACTCGGACAAACTCGCAGCCTTCACCTTCTGGGGTTGGCAATCGGTGATCGTGATCATGCTGGTCACCCTGCCGATGGGCTACACCACCACCAAGGAATACGCCGAGATCGAATTCTCCGGCGCGGTGTGGATGGCCGTGGTCTGGGTCGCGTACGCCATTGTGTTCTTCACCACCGTGGTACAGCGCAAGACCAAGCACATCTACGTCGGCAACTGGTTCTTCGGTGCGTTCATCCTGGTGATCGCCATGCTGCACGTGGTCAATCACCTGTCGATTCCGGTGGACTGGTTCAAGTCCTATCCGGTGTATTCCGGCGCCACTGACGCCATGGTGCAGTGGTGGTACGGGCACAACGCGGTGGGCTTCTTCCTGACCACCGGATTCCTCGGGATGATGTATTACTTCGTGCCCAAGCAGGTCAATCGGCCGGTGTATTCGTACCGGTTGTCGATCGTGCATTTCTGGGCGCTGATCACCCTGTACATCTGGGCCGGCCCGCACCACTTGCACTACACCGCGTTGCCGGACTGGGCGCAGTCGCTGGGCATGGCGATGTCGCTGATCCTGCTGGCACCGAGCTGGGGCGGGATGATCAACGGGATGATGACCCTCTCGGGCGCCTGGCATCAGTTGCGCACCGACCCGATCCTGCGCTTCCTCGTCCTGTCGCTGGCGTTCTACGGCATGTCGACCTTCGAAGGCCCGATGATGGCGATCAAGACCGTCAACGCTCTCTCCCACTACACCGACTGGACCATCGGCCACGTCCATGCCGGGGCGCTGGGCTGGGTGGCGATGATCACTTTCGGCGCGACCTACCACATGGTGCCGAAAGTCTTTGGCCGCGAACGCATGCACAGCACGCCGCTGATCAACCTGCACTTCTGGCTGGCGACCATCGGCACCGTGCTGTACATCGCGTCGATGTGGGTCAACGGGATTACCCAGGGCCTGATGTGGCGGGCGATCAACGAGGACGGCACGCTGACCTATTCGTTTGTCGAAGCATTGCAGGCCAGTCATCCGGGGTTCGTCGTACGGTTTGCCGGTGGGGTGTTCTTCCTCAGCGGTATGTTGCTGATGGCTTACAACGTGTGGCGCACGGTGCGGGTTGCCGACGTCGCGATTGCCCACCGTGAAGCGCAGATCGCCTGAGGCAGGGAGCCGGACATGTTCGATATCGTTTTGAATGTATTGGGCGTGCTGTTTCTGTGGCTGTCGGTGGAGTACTGCTTGCGCCATGAAACGGCTGAAAGTCTGGACGATGCGAGTCTGACGCCATTTGCGGATGATCCGGAGGTGGCTAGGCGGGTTGAGCTGGCTACCGGCAAGACTGTGAAAGCAGTGGCGCCGGAGGTGGCGAAGCCGGGGTGGGTCAATCTTGAGATGTGAGGTGTGGCAGGGGCAGCCCCCTCACCCTAACCCTCTCCCAGGGGGAGAGGGAACTGACCGAGTTGTTTGTTCGAGATACACCGACCTGAAATATCGAAGGTGAATGCAATATCAACAACAACGAAGATCTGCTCCCTTTCCCCCTCGCCCCCTTGGGGGAGAGGGCTGGGCGGGCGGCGTTCCGATGAGGGGGTAAGCTTTTGATCTTAGGTGCGGTCTCGGGGTATCAAGCTCTGCAGTTGCTGCGCGAGAAAATTCGCATCGAAAGCAAACGTATCCGGATCCTTCAACCCATTGGTCTTACGCCACTGCCACTCCCCGCCCGGCAGCCCCACCAGCGAAACACTCCCGTAACGCGCCGCCGTCAGCCCCATCACCGCCAGCGAAATCTGCCCGCCACTGCCCATCACATCCGGCACGAACTCCACCGGTTTGCCGGCAATCACGATGCTGAGTTTTTCGGTCTTGAAGGTTGACGTCTCAACCGGAACGCTCGGCCCGAACGCCACATAAGCCTCGCGACTGACCTCCAGCAAACCCGGCGCCTGCACCGGCTCCAGCCATTGCTGAATCTGCCCGAACAGTTCAGTAATCCGTGAGGCCCAGGTCGCCGATTGCGTCTCGAACAGTTGCTTCTTGTGCGCTTCGCTGTCGGCATAGTGGCGAAGCATTTCGCCCAGTTGCTGTACGTCGTCCATTGCGGTGTTCCTTCAAGGAAGCAGTGCTGCGGACTTCGAGCATGGCAGATGCCGGTGACGACCGTGCAAGTCATTTGCCTGCACGGTCGCCTCGTTAGCCATTGGCTGACAGAAGGTCAGCGTTTGCGCAGACGCGCCATGCTCAGGGTGTCGACCCATTGCCCGTCACGCACCGCGTAATCGCGGAACAGGCCTTCGGTTTCGAAGCCGAACTTGCGGTAGAGGCCGATGGCCGCCTCGTTGTCGGCGTACACCGAAAGCTCAACCCGGTGCAGGTTCATCCAGTTGTCGGCGACGTCCAGCGCCGCCGCCAACAACTTCGTACCGACACCTTTGCCCTGCCACGCCACCGCAACGGCCATGCCGACACTGCCGGCGTGACTGCGGCGAATCCGCGAGAACTGCTCCAGCCCCAGATTGCCGATCACCACCCCCTGATGCAGCGCCACCAGTTGCACCACCCGCTCATTGTCCGGCGCCAGGCGTTTGCGCCAGACCTCGGTGGTCTGAAACGGCATCTGCAACACCTGCCGGGTCACAGCCGGGTCGTTGTAAAGCGCAGTGACGCCCTCGACGTGGGACTCGCTGAAGCGTTCGAGGTGAATGGCGGGGTTGTGCTCAGGCATGAAAGATCCCTCCTGGATCAGTGCGTGGCCGGTCACTGTAAACCGGCGCAACTGATCCTGGCGAGACTTACTCGAACCACTCCTGCCGCTCATTGAAAGTGCGTTGAATCAACTCAACCAACGTCCGCACCTCGCCAACCTCCTGCGATTCACTGTTCACCGCCAACCACGCCTGCAACCGCATCGCCTCGTCAAACAACCCCGGCAACGCCACCAGCCCGCGATCAAACCGGCTCATGTACATCGGCAGCAACCCGATGCAAGCGCTGCACCGGATCATCTCCAGCATCAATTCATAGGATTGCATCTGCACCACGCCAGCCAGGCGCTGTTCCACGAGATTGTTCCAGGGCCGGAAACTGTCGATCTGCCGATCATGCTGCCATTGCACCAGCATGAAATCCGCAAGGTCATCAGGACTTTCCGGGCGTGCAGTGACGCGGGAGTAGCGTTTGGCGATGTGCGGCTGATATTCCAGTTGCGCTAGGCGTTGCGGTTCGCTGGTGGCGAAGGTCGGGCCGGGGTGCGGGGTTTCGCCGTGAGCGAGCCACAGCACGATGTCGGCGCTGACGGCACGCAAGGCCAGCTCGCTGTCGAGGGCGATGATCTCGAGGCGCACGCTGGCGTTGCGGCGCAGCAGTGCGATGAGGTCGCGGCCGAGGATGTCGTGCAGGATCGATTCGGCGACGGCCAGCCTGATCAGGGGCTGTTCGATCACCGGCAGTTTGCGTTCGTGGGCCAAAGCGATCAGCTGCGCCTGCAATTGCTGGCCTTCGCGAGTCAGGCTGAGCGCGCTGCCCTGAAAGCTGAACAGCGCGCATTGCAGTTGCTGTTCAAGCTGCGCCAGTTGCTTGCGCAGCAGAGTCGAGCGCACGTTGAGGCTGCGGGCGGCCTGCATGAAGCAGCCGCAACGGGCACTGACCAGAAAATATTGGGCGACGTCGCCGTCGAGGGTCGCCGCTTGCGCCAGCCAGGGTTCTTCCTTGTCATGGGGCCAGCGGAAATCGGCGCTGCTCTGTCGTGCTGCGGGTTCGGTGAATGACATCGATGACTCCCTGTCGATCTTTGTTTTGATGTGCCGCAAGCCAGTTTTCTGAATCCAGTGATTTCCCTGTGGGAGCTGGCTTGCCAGCGATAGCGGAGTGTCAGACACCACATAAGTTGGATGTGATTGCCTCATCGCTGGCAAGCCAGCTCCCACAGGGACTTCGGTGATGCTGAAATCAGCGTTTTTCCTCCAGCACCTTGTTGAGTTCTGCCCCGTCGATGCTCAGCGTCGCGGTATTGAGCATGCCGTCGAGATACGCTTGGGCGATCTGTTCCTGCCGTTGTGCCCGCAAGGCCTGGGTCAGTTGGTCGCGCAGCTCGTCGAGGGTCGCGGTGCGGGCCGGTTGTTGTTCGGTGAGTTTGATCACGTGGAAACCGGCGCTGCTTTGCACCGGTTCGGAAACCGCGCCGACCTTGAGTCGCGCCACCGCACCACGGACTTCCGGCACCAGTTGCTGCAACGGTTGCAGGCCGGTATCGCCGCCGCGCTCAGCAGTGAGGCGATCCTGGGAAAACTCCTTGGCCAATGCAGCAAATTCCCCCGGGGCTGCCTGGGCTTTTTTGCTCAACTCTGCCGCCTGCTTGCGTACGGCATCAAGATTCTGCGGCTCGTTGACCCCGAGGAAAATCTGGCTGACCCGATACAGCGCCGGCGTCTGCCAGTTGGCCTTGCCGGCGTCATAGGCCTGCTGCAACTCGGCGGCGCTCGGGTAGTCCGCCGGCACTTTGCTCACCGACTGCAAATAGTCGCGGAACACAATCTGCTCGGTGGCTGCACGGGTCTGCCGCACCACGTCCGGGCGCTGCGCCCAGCCTTGGGCGTCGGCCTGTTCCAGCACGGCTTTTTCGGCCAGGCGCGAACGGATCCAGCGTTCCAGGGCCTCACGATTGCCGCGCAATTGCTCTCGGGTCTGCGGTGGAACAGCCGCCAGCAACGCCTGCAATTCCTCCGGTGTGACCTGCTGATTGCCCAGCCGCGCCACCGCCGGCCCGGCACTGCTGCCCACGACCGGCGCCGGTTGCTGGGCGGCGACCGGGTCATTGCCCGGCCGCACCACCAGCGCCACGGCCACCACCAACAGCGCCACCGCAGCGGCGCTGATTACCATGGCAGGTTTCGTCACAGCGCAACTTCCTCTTGCTCAGCCACTGCGGTTTTTGCGGTTTGTGCAGCAGTACCGTTCTGGGTGAAATCGCGCAGGTACACGATGAACTCCTGGAGCAGGCGATCCCACAATTCCAGGTTGCCGCGCAGGTGATCGTTGCTGACGCCGGCGGCCACCACCACGTCCATTTCCATCACCAGAAACTCGCCCTGCAACGACAACCGGGCAAAGCGGCGGGTCGCATTCCACTGTTCGGCCACACCGGCCGGCAACTCGCCCTGCACGCGCAATGCACAGCTGAAGGTGAAGTCAACGTAACTGCCCTGCTCCGCCACCGCCGGGTTGCCGAAACGCACGGCGTAACCGATGCCCTGACTGGCGCTGAGCAACTGGACGATGCCGTTCTGTTCGGTCTGGTTGACCCGATAACCGGCGGCTTGCAGCACGTCGGTCAGAGATTGCGGGGAGACGTGGGAGATCAATTGAGTCATTACTTCTTCCTTGTTTATGAGTCTTTTAATCAGTGCGCGATCGCGGCTTGCGGCGCATCGAATTGAGTCTTGTACAGCTCATCGCCGAAGCCCTGAGCCAGTTCATCGAACTTGACCCGGGCGCTGCCGGCGAAGGGCTGGCGGATCTTCATCACCTCGGCCACATCGATGTTTTCGTAGGCGGTGAGAATCTGCTTGGCCACGCCGTACATCTGCTGATTCTTGACCGAACATTGCTGCACTTGTGTGTCACGTTCAGTCAATTGCGCTTGAAGCTTAGACCGTTCTGCCTCTTTGGCACGGGCCATGACCAGCAGCTCGTCATAGGCTTTCTTGAACTTGCCGGTCTGCTCGTTACTTGCCGCCACCTGCGCCTGGGCCTGGCTGTGCAGGCTTTGTTGCTGCCCGGCCAGTTGCTCGGCGAGGCCTTTGGCCTTGGCCAGTTCGGCGGTCAATTGCTTGATTTGCGCCTGCGCAGCCTTGGCTTCGTTCTGCGCCGCCAGTTGCGCGGCGCTGGCCTGGGCCTGCTGGCTTTGCAGGGTTTGCAGTTGCTGGGTGGTGCTGCGCAACTGGGTGCGCAGACGTTCCTCCATGCCCTCCGCGTTCACCCCGCTGGCGACGATCAAGCCCAGACCCAACACTAAAAATCGCGCGTTCATAAACCACTCCCGGCGCCTTAGAAGCGCGTGTTGATCTCGAGCTGCAAGACGTCGATGTCGAACGGCGCGCCATACACCGCCTCGGTGCTCATCCAGCGGCCAGTGGCGTAGACGTTCTTCGCCAGACCGTAATTGCCACCCAGGAAATAGCCCTTGGCGTTGGTGCCGCCGAGGTGGAACGACGAGTCGTTGAAGCCGTCCGGCAAGGCGTCAGGCTGGATGTACTTGTAGCCGGCGAACATATTCCAGTCGCCCTGCTTTTTCAGCTCCAGCGCGCTGCCGAGGGTGAACTGCACCATCCACGCATTGGCGCCGCTTTCGATGTTGCCGTTGCTGTCGAGGTTGTTGACCAGTTGCCCGGCCGCACGCTTGCGCATGTCGCCTTCGTCGTAGCCGAGGTTGTGGATGTAGTTGCCCTGGGTGCGCAGTTTGAAGTCTTCCGGCAGGTCGGCGTCCCACACGAGGTTCAGGTCCAGCAGGTTGAACTCCGAAGCCAGGCCAACGAATTGCGGCTGCGGCGTGGTGCTCGGGTTGAGCGGGTTCGGCGTGATGTCGCGCAGCAGGAACACACTGTTGCCCTTCTGCATGAACGCCGCGCGCGTACCGTCGGTGTCGCAACCCGGCGCGCCGGCCCACGGCTCGCAAGGGCTGGAGCGCTGGCCTTCGATGTCGTCGAAGCGGTAGTAGGCCAACGCACCTTTCAAGCGGTTGTTGCTGTTGATCGCCCATTTGGCACCGATCTGCGCGCCGTACAACCACTTGTTGTCGCTTTCTTCCTTGTCGAAGCCGTTGCTGGTGGTGGTGTCGTTGGTGTAATCCACCGGGAACGCGCCGACGGTGCCAAACACGCCCCAGTCGCGGCTGAGCTTGTGGTCGAAGATCGCCGCCACACCGTCGAAGTTCAGGTCGTTGGAATACAGCATGTCGGTGGACATGAACGGGTTGGCAAAGCGCCCGCCGGTCACGGTCAGTTCATCCGACGGCTTCCAGCTCAGGTAACCCTGATCGAGCCAGATGTCTTTCTTGGCGAAGCCGCCGCCGAGGCTCTGGGTGGTCGACACCGGGTTGTTGTCCGAGCCGGTGCCAATGCGGATGCCAGCGGTCCATTCCGGCGAAATCACCGCTTTCATGCCCAGTCGGGCGCGCAGGCGGAACAGGTTGGTGCGGTCTTCACGGGTGTTGAGCAACGGCGGCAACGCGGTGCTGCTGTTGGGGTTCACGTCGTACGGGCCGTTGTTGTTGAGTTTGGCGAAGTCGACGATTTCGTTGCTGTTGCTGCCCGAGTAGTAGCGCGATTCGTCACGCAGGCGAATGTCGCCGTCGAAGCTGATGCGCGACGCCCAGTCCGGGAAAGTGTTGGGCGCGGCCCAGTTTTCCTGCTTGGCGGTGGCCATGACTTCAGCCTTGACCTGATCGCGGATCTGGTCGCGCACCGCGGCCGGCACGTATTGCACCCGCACATCACCCGGCGCGGCGACCGGCCCGGCTGCCACAGCGCTAGACGCCGCAGCCTGCTTGGCCTGGGCCGCTTCGTTCTGGGCCTGGGCGATCAGTGCGTCGGCCTTGTCCTGTTTCAGAATGCCCTGCTCGACCAGCAAGCGGATCAGATTGATCGTGGCGTTCTCCGAGGGCGCAGGCGCTGCCGCGGCCTGCCCGACCAGGGTCGCGATGACCATGCCGACCGCCAGGGACAATCGATTCACGTTGGAAATCATCTGCACACAACTCCTTTTCATACAGCTTTATGAATTCGGTTAACCCGGACGCCGCCCTTGCAGGGACATGCGCACAGGCAAAGTGATGGAGGCCGGTGGCCGTTCGCTCAGATGGGGTGCGTTACGCAAGGCAGCCAGCACCTGACTGTCGATCTCGGGGTTGCCGCTGGACTTGACCAGCTCGACCCGGGTGATCTCGCCGACGCCGCTCAGCCACACATCGGCCTGCAGCGAAAACGCGAGGTTGCGCAGGTCCGGGTTCTCCCGAAGCAGCTTCTGGAAGGTGAACGCGAGGAACTGGCTGTAGGTGCCGTTGCCCACGCGCCCACCACCGGCGCCGGCCATGCCGCCGCCCTTGCCCGCGCCGATGTTGAAGGCGTCGTTGCCGCTCTGGGCATCACCGTCCATTTGCATCGGGTTGGCCAGGTCGTCCGCCGGCGATGGCGGCGCTTCTTCCTCGGGCTTGACCTCTTGGGGCTCGGGCGTCGGCTCCGGCTCGACGACTTTTTCTTCCACCGGGGTTTCCGGCTCCGGCGGTTTTTCCGGCGGCGGAGGTGGCGGTGGCGGCAACGGAATGATCGTCGGCACCTTCGGCGCTTCACGGCGGATGCCGCTCATGTCGTTGGCCCACTGCCACAACAGGTACGCGGCGATGGCGCCCAGCAGCAGCCCGGCGCCCCACTTCACGTAGCGCAGTGGCGACTTCTTCACCGGCAAAGGCTCGATTGGCAGTTGTGCAGTCATCACTCAGCCCTGCGTCGGTTTGCCGGTGACGAGACCGACCTGGGACAGTTCGAGCCGGCGCAGCAGATCCAGCACTTCGATGACCTTCTGGTACTGCACCGTGGCGTCACCGCGCACGATCACCGGGAAGTCCGGGTTCTGCGCCTTCTCGATGCGCAGGCGTTCTTCGAGCTCCGGCAGCGTCACCGGGTAAGCGTCGAGAAACACCTGGCCGCCGTCGTTGACGGAAATCGCCTTGGTCTTGGCCTCGGACAGCGACACCGCGGCGCTGGCCTTGGGCAGGTTGATCTGAATCCCGGAGACCTGCGCGGTGGCGGTGAGGATGAACATCACCAACACCACCATCAGCACGTCCACCAGTGGCGTGATGTTGATGCTGTCCACCGCTGCATCTTCATCATCGTCGTGGGAGGCATTTACGGACGCCATGTCAGTGCTCCTCAGGCCGGTACGGAGTGGTTGGCGTGATGACCGCGCTGATGCGCCGCCTCACTGGACTGGCCTTCGCCGTGCATCTCCGCCAGCCGGGTGATGAACTCGTCGACGAACAGGCGCATGTCGGCGCTGACTTCCTTGTTGCGGGTGATCAGGCGGTTGTAGCCAAACAGCGCCGGGATCGCGACGAACAGGCCCATGGCGGTGGCCAGCAAGGCTGCGGCCATACCCGGGGCGATAGCGTTGATGTTGACGTCGCCGGCCATGGCCGTGCCGAGGAACACCACCATGATCCCCAGCACGGTGCCGAGCAGGCCGATGTAAGGGCCGCCGGCGATGGCGTTGGACAGGGTCGAGAGTTTCGAGCTGAGTTGCTGGTTTTCCCGGGTGCGCACGCCATCCATGGAGCAGCGGATGGCTTCGATGGTCGCGGCCGAAACTGACGAGGTATCGGCGCCCTGTTCACGGCGAGTGCGGATCTCTTTCACCGCCACCTGGTACAGGCGCCACAGCGGCGAGTGCTGCAATCGCTGGGCGAGTTGCGTGTCGTCGGCGAACATTTCCAGGCGAGTGCCGACCTTGGCGAACTGCACGCGGAAGTCTTCGTTGGCGGCGGTGACGCGGCTGAGGGTGCGGCTTTTGCGCAGCATGATGATCCACGACTGGAACATCATCAGCACCAGCACCGCGATGATCACCCAGGCGTCTATCGGCACAGCGTTGAGCAGGAAGCCGAGGCTGCCGAAACCGAAACCTGACTGTTCTTCATCGACGCCATAGGCGACCAGTTTCGACTCGGCGCCCTGGGAAGTGGCGTCGGCCAGCAACAGCGGCGCCGGGCGGGCGACTTTCGACAGACGCAGTTCGTCGATGGCGCCTACGAATGGCTGGAACGCGCTCGGGGAAAGGTCAGCACCAATGGCCATGACCGAGTTGAACGCCGGCATCGCTTGAGCCAGTGCCGCACTCTCGCGACCGTTGATATACAGCGTCACTTTGGCGCCTTCGGCGGTCAGCGCGACATGCTGCCATTGACCCGGATTCAGCGGCTGCGTGGCGACGGCGCGCTGGCCGTCGATTTCCACGAACGGCACGCCCTGATTCACACCGACCAGCAGGCTGTTGGCGCCTTCGCGGCGGGCCAGGATCAGTTGCTCGCCGTTGGCCTGGTCCAGTCGCAGCCAGGCACTGAAGGTGAACGCGCTGCCGGCGTTGTGCTGCAACGACGGACTGGCCGGCAGCAACAGTGGTTGGCCGCTGAACTGCAAGGCTCGCCCTACTACGCCGTCGATGCTCGCGCCGGTCGCGCTCTGCGCGGTGTTGCCGTAAGCGGTGGTGTCTTTCGCCGGAGTGCCGGTGGCGCCTTCGAAGTGATAGAGCGCGGTGTAATTGGGATCGAACGTCAGTTGGCCGTTACCAGTGGCTGGCGCTTTCTGGTTGCCGTAATACATCCAGATGTCCTGACGCTGGCCGCCCTCGATATTCGGCACGTCGACCCAGATCAGCGCCATGCCCATCAGCGCATCGAAGCTTTCAATCTGGTGATTGAGCACGGTCTTGTCGTCAGCGGCGACGAAGCGCAGGTCCGAGCCGTCCTCTTTCACGCCATCAAACGTGAAGTTGCCGGTGTGCAGGCGCACCAGCAGCGCGGTGCGGCCCAGGGCCTGATTGATCCCGGCGCCTTGCGGCGTGGTGTCGACGGCGATCTGTTTGCGGTAATGCCAGTCGTCCTGCCACCAGGCCTGAGCCGTGGCTGGGAGCACGAAGCCCAGGCAGATCAACAACGAAAGGAAAAGGCGCTGCATGGAGATGCTCCTTGTTAGAAAGTGGCCTGTAGGTTGAAGTGCAGGCGCGATTCCTGTTTCGAGGTGTTCGGCCCTTCGAGTAGCGGGTAGCCCCAGTCGACGCTGCCGGACAGCCATTTGCTCAGGCTGGCGCGGGTGCCGAGGCCGACGCTGGCCAGGGCGTAACTGGCGTCCTGATCCGGGAGCTCGTCGCGCAGGTACAGTTGCGCGCCTTCGGCGAAGGCGTAGAAGCGCCAGTCCTGCATCCAGGTGCCGGCGTACTTGGCCAGCGACGGTGTGCGGACTTCCTGACTGAGCAGTACGCCGTCATCGCCCGTGCGCTCGGCGGCCAGATAGCCGCGTACCGAGGTCGCACCGCCGGCAGAAAACTGTTCGTTGGAAACCAGTGGCCCCGACGCCAGCTGGAACGCGGCTTTGCTCGCGCTCTGCCAGTCGTTGTCGAAGGTCCAGGTGAAGTTGGTATCGCCCTTGAGCACGGCGAAACTCGGATTGGCGCGGTAGCGCTTGTAGTCAAACTCCTCGTCGGAGCTGCCGTAACCGAAGATGCTTCGGGTGGCCGCGACCAGGCTCAGCCCGAGGCCGAGCTGGCTCTTTTCGCTGTAGCGATAGCCGTTGTAGGCGAAGGTGAACGGCGCGTATTTCAGCGGCACCTTGTCGCTCTCGCCGGACAGGGTCAGGCGCTCGTCGAAGTCTTTGAAGTCGATGCCGGCCGACAGCGAGTTCGACCAGTTGCCACTGGACGGGATCGTGTAGATCGCCGAAACGCCGTAGGAATGGCCCTTGCCGAGCACGTTGCTGCCGCCGATGGTGGCGACGTTGCTGTCGGACTGGTAACCGGAGAACTGCACGCTCCAGCGGTCGGTCAATGGCGCGGTGTACGAGCCGGACCAGACCTTGGCGTTGTCGGTGTCCTGCGGCGCGGTGAAGAAAGTCAGGTTGATGCTGTGGCCGAGTTGCCAGAGGTTGTTGTAGCCAAGGCTGGTCACGGCGCGGAGTTTTTCGGTGTCGGCGCTGTAGTCGTTGTTCAGCCCCACGCTGGCGGTCCACGGGTTCTGGTCTTCGACCTGCAAGTCCACGTCCATGGTGCCGGGGCGCTGGCCTTCGCGTACCAGTGGCATCACCTGCCGGCCCGGGGTCTTGTTGAGCTGCGCCAGTTCGCCCTGGACCTTGGCGAAGTCCGGCACCTCGCCTTCCTTCAGCGCCGGGACATTGTCGCGGATGTCCAGCGGCGAATAGTGTTTGGCGCCGACCACCCGCACCCGACCGACCTTGGTTTCGCTGACTTGCAGGTAGACGATGCCATCGGCCACGGCTTGCTCCGGCAGTTCGACGAACACCGATTGGTAGCCGCGTTCCTGATAGACCTTTTGCAGGGCATCCCGCGCGCCTTCGATGTCGCTCAAGGCTTTTTGCGGGCCGAGAAACGGGTACACCGCCTCTTCGATCGCCCGCGCATCGAGCACGGTGTTGCCGCGCACGAAGTATTCGTTGACGTCCACCAGACGCTGCGCTGCTGTGTTTTCGGCCTCATCGGCGAACGCCGGCTGTGCGCCGGCCGTCACCAGCAGCCAGCCCCACAGCGCCAGCCGTGACGTGAAAATCTGATCCACACTACCCCCTGAAATTCGCGATGACCTGTCGGCGTTTGCGCGCCTTGCGTGTACGTCAGTTACTGGCGTTCTTGATTGCTGAAGTGCAGGGCCCGGTGTGCTTGCCCAGCCAGGTGTGCAACAACGCGAAGTTCAGCGAGAACTCGGGCATTTGCAGCAGCGCACCGCAGAACACTTCACCGATGATTTTCTGGATGAGCTGCACTGCGCGCGGCTCGTTGAGCAGCGTGGCGATGTCGCGACTGAGGACGTTGAAGCTCCAGACCTTCTGGTTCAGGCCCAGGCCGACGAACCAGCGGAACAGCAGGTTGTAATTGAGCTGTTCGTAGAGCTGCTGTTCGCTGGGCACCGAATACAGCAGTTGCAGGAGCAGGATGTGCATGACCGTTTGCGCAGGGATCAGCATGCCGGGCTGGGTATTGAGGTCGTGCAGGAGATCGCTGTGAGCGTCGAACAGGTCGTCGATCTGCGGGCGCAACAGCACCAGCGAATGCCCCGGCGGGATGTAGCTGGAGACCTCTTTCAAAGCGCCCTGCCAGTCATCCTGCGACACGATCCAGACCCACGGCGCGCCGTAGCGATACACCGAAACCGGCTTCTTGCGCGCGGCTTCGACGATCTTCGACAGGCGTTGATCGAGTTCCTGCATGCCCACTTTCGAGTAGCGTTCCATAGTCCCCATTGCCTCACTCCCGGCGTCCCGCCTCGGCTTGTGAAAAGCGCCCAAAGGGCCCCTCAAGCGCGTTACATAGGCATGACCGGACTGGCGATGTGCTACCGAACTTTTGTCATAAAAGCTTCATTACAGAAATCGAGTGAGGTTTGAGGTAGCCGCAGCAACACCGCGAAACAGGAAATTTCAGCGCTGCATTTAGGAAACGTCCTAACGCCAGGTCAGGAGCGTCCCGGTTAGGTTTCGCGCTTCTTCGGTTACATGCAGAAAAACAACCATGGCGCGGGACAAGGACATTCCCCAGGTCTGGGAGTATCGCGGCGGAATGGCCGGTGGCGGAAACGGCAGGCTCATTCCCCGCGACATGACGCAGACCGAGTTGGCCGAATTCAAAGCCCGGCAAGCGACCTACGACGCAATGATCGCCCGCCAGCAGGCGTATGAAGATCGGCACTTGCGCCAGATCGAGCAGCGTCCGCAAGCGCCCGGCCGGGGTTGTGTGTTCGCCAAAAGCTGCAACCTTTCGGACGGCGTGATAGATCACAAAAATCCGGCCGGTTTCATCCCGACCGAACGCTTGGCCGAATACGGTCAGTGGGCCGTTCTCGGCAGCCAGGTACCGATCAGCGCTGAAGGCGTGCCATTGAAATGGGTGGCAGGCTCCGGAACCGGTCGAGCGCTGGCCCAACGACTCGGCGGGTCACTCGGGCTCAGCCTGCTGAGCGGCGCCAGTGCCGTCGGCACGCTGGCGTTGTTGATCCCCAACACGGATGCCTCGTCCGACAGCGCCTTCTACACCAGCGAACAGTACGCGCTGCTCACCAGCGGCCGCACCCGCGTGCGCTTCAATGCCAAGACACTGCCCGACGGTTCAATCAGCGCCTACGGCTTCTACACGGGTGGCAAGAAAGACTGGGAGTTCGTCCCGATCATCAAAGCCCGGCAAGAAGGCGAACACTTCGTCGCCGACCTCGGCCACGGCATCGGCCTGATCTGGACACCTGCCGCCAATCCCGACGACACGCCACCCATCCCGGCCCTTGAAGGCGCCCCGCCACTGCCGACGATCTGGGTCTATCCGCCGGGCGAGAAGACCGACCGCATCCTCGTCAATCCGCAGCATCCGCCGGATTATCACGACGCGATCGTCTGGTTTCCGGCGGATGCGGGGCTGGCACCGATTTATGTGGTGCTCAGTACGCGGTATGAGCCGGGGGTTGTGACGGGGGTGGGTGAGGATGTGGAGGGACGATGGCTCGACACTGCCCGTTCCGGACTCGGAGCGCCAATTCCAACCAATATGGCCAGTCAATTAAGAGGACGTCGCTTCTCCAGCTTCGATGCATTCCGACGAGCGTTCTGGACCGCCGTATCGAAGAGGCCGGAATTGAGTTCCCAGTTTTCGCGCAGGGATCTGGATCGTATGCGAGCAGGAAAAGCCCCGCGTGTCGATATTTCGGATGTGGCAGGCTCAAGGATCTCGCATGAGATACATCACGTGGAGCTGATTTCAGAGGGTGGTCCGGTTTACGACGTCGATAACATGCGAGTTAACACACCTCGAAACCACATTGACGTACATCAGAATTAAGGAAAGAAAATGAAGGATCCCTTTATCAAAAACAACATTTCTGAATACACGGAGCGCGAGTTCGTTAGTTTTCTGGAAGAAATATTCAAGGAGGACCAGGCGCCTTCTGATACCCGCGCCGACTTGCTGGTTCGCCACTTCAACAAGATCGTCGGGCATCCGGAGAAGATGAACCTTATCTATCGTCCGCTGCCCGAGGCCGATGACTCAGCGGAAGGAATAACCCGAACCATAAAAGAATGGCGCATATCCCAAGGCCTGCCGGGATTCAAGCAAGAATGAGGGACACTCTGAGCGACTACACCAGGCAGGAACTCAAGGAGTTGATTGTTTCTATTGAGGAGGCTGAAACAGAGGACGAGCTAGGCTCTTTAGTAGACCACTTCAACAAAATCGTGCCACACCCGGCCGGAAGTGATTTGCTGTTTTATCCGGAAGCTGGTGCCGATGAGTCTCCCGATGGCATAGTGCGAACGATCGATGCTTATTGCGTGCTAAATGGTATGCACCGATTCAAGGACTCATGAAAAGCATTTCGGACGTCACCGAAGCCGAGTTCATTGACATCATCCAACAGATTATCGCGATCAATAGATCTGATTCTGATGAGGTGCTAGGCGATATGCTGGCGAAATTCAGAATGCTTGCGGCCCACCCTGAAGGTACTGACCTGATCTTTTATCCAGAGCCCGGGCAGGACAGTTCCCCGGAAGGTATCGCACGGACAGTGAAACAATGGCGTAGTGACCGAGGTTTGCAAGGGTTCAAGCAAAAATGAGCGACTCGTTCATAAAAGCCAGCATTTCTGATTACACAGAAGACGAGTTCATCCGCTTGTTACAACGCATCCAGGGGAACGAAGAAAGCGAAGAGGACGAAAACTCGCTCGTGCACCACTTCAATACAATCTGCGAACACCCTGCTGGCTCCGACCTGATTTTCTACCCGGATGACGGTGCGGATGATTCTGCGCAAGGAATCACAAGAACCCTGAAAGAATGGCGCATATCCCAAGGCCTGCCGGGATTCAAACCCGAATAACCTTCAGGTATACACCGGCCAGGTATCGACAATCTTGCCGCCGCGCACCGCCAGCAAATCACCAAACTGCAGCAACACCGCCTCGGTCTGGGTCGGGCGCAGGAACACCTGATCCTCCACCGTCAGCCCCACGGCATTCGAACCATTGACCATCTCCTGATTCGAACTGCGCCCGTAAACGCCATTGCTCTGCAATCCGGGCGGTGATTCGAACTCGGCCATCCAGTTGCCGCCGTAGATGAAGAAGGTCTGGCGCTGGTTGGTGTCCCACCACGAAAACAGTTTCGACTTGTCATCCAGCGCCGGGATGTTCACCGCCCCCGTGCTTTTCAAAACCGGCGTGGCGATGTACGCGGCAGGCTCGTGTTCGACCAGCGACGGCAAGTCGTAATGAGTCGGCTTGAGCATCGCCGTGCCCACCGACACTTCGCTGCTGAGATTTTCGTTTTCATGCATGCGGTAACTCGGACTCCCCGCGGTGTTCAGGCACAAGCCGTCATGCCACAACGCCGGATACTGTTGCCGGGTGAAGTCGACGCAGCGCTGATAAATCACCATCACCTTGGCGAACAGTTCTTCAGGCGAGCCGAGAATCCCCGGCACGCCCATGCCCACGAACGGGTCGTAGCCCATGAACCCGGCAAACTCCAGGTGCTGCGGGTTGGCGGCGATCAGCGCAAGCATCTGTCCAAGCACGTTAAGGTCACTGACGCCGCCCCGGTGCAGTCCGACGTCCAGCTCGATGTTGATCCGCATCCGGGTGCCCAATCCCTGGGCCAGCGCGAGGTATTGCTGCAGGCGTTCGGGATTGTCGATCAGCCATTGCAGTTGCTTCGCCGGGTCGAACGGGCCTTTGTGGGTCTGGTAGAACAACTCCGCTGAACGCACCGGCAGCGGCTTGCCGAGCAGAATGTCGGACTGCGGGTAAACCTGTGCGTCGTGATTGAGAAACGGTTGATGAAACGACATCAGTCGCTGCGTCCCCGCCCTTTGACCGATGTAGCTGAGCAGGCCCGGTGACGGCAGCGACTTCTCCACCAACCGCAGGTGTTTGCCGCTGCGTTTGACCGACCGCATCACCACATCGATGTTGTGATCCAGCCGATCCAGATCGATCAGCAGCACCGGGCGCATCGGGCCTTTTGTCTTGAGTTCATTGTTCAGCGCCCGGAAATAGTCGCTATAGGGCCCGCCGCGATCCCCCGGCCGCAGCCACGCACCCACGCCCACCAGCAAAGCGCCGACACCTAACGTACCCAGAACGAAATTACGTCGATTGACCGCCATCAGCTCACCCCCAAAATCGACGACAGATGCCCGTTGAGAAACTTGCCGCTCGGGTCCAGCGCCTGGCGTACCTGAATGAATTCCTGCCAGCGCGGATAGAGCGTTTGCAACGTGCGGGCATTGAGCGTGTGCAATTTGCCCCAGTGCGGGCGGCCGTTGTACTTCCAGAAGATCGGCTCGACGGCGGCAAAGAAGTTGTGATGGTCCATCTGGTAATGCTGGTGGACCGAGATCGAACAGCTGTCGCGGCCTTCGAACATGCTCAGCGGAATGTCGTCGGCCTTGACGTAGCGGTACTCGATGGGAAACCAGGTGCGCAGGTCCTTGTCACGGATCAGTTTGAGAATTTCGCGCAGACAGGTCGGGCCGTTTTCGGCGGGCACCGAGTATTCCATCTCGTTGAAGCGCACCGTGCGCACGTTGGCGTAGATGTCGAACGAATCGCCGACCCGGTCATCGAAACTCGCCAGATGCCGCAGGCTGTTGAGCAACGAGCTGCGCAGGCCCGGGAAATCGCTGCCGTACTTGTCGATCTTCTCGATCAGGGTCACGAACTCGTTGCCACCCTCTTCTTCAGGCGGAATCGGCGGCGTGGGCGGGTCAGTGGTTTCGTTGAGGGCGATCGACAAGGCGTAGTCGGAATGAGTGACGACGAGCATTTCCCAATGCTGGTTTTCACGGGTGTTCTTGTCGATGTCTTCCAGCAGCTCCTCGGTTTTTGCGATCCACTGGCGCTCGCGCAGGCGATAGGCCGGACGGTTCTGCAGGCGGATTTTGGTAGCCACGCCCAGCGCGCCGAGGGACACCCGGGCGGCGTTGAACACTTCGGGATGACGCTGACTGTCGCAGTCCAGCACCTCGCCGCTGGCGGTGACCAGTTGCATCCCGCAGACATGGGCCGAGTAAGACTGGAAGGTTTTTCCGGTGCCGTGGGTCGAGGTGGAAATCGCCCCGGCGAGGGTCTGGTAGTCGATATCGGCCATGTTTTGCAGGGCCTGGCCGATGTCCTTGAGCGGCGTGCCCATACGCGACATCGGCGTGCCGGCAGCGAATTCGGCTTGCAGGGTTTTCGGGTCGTGGTCGAGCAGACCGTTGAAGTAGCTCAGCGACAACAGCGTGCCGTCGGTGGGCACCAAAGCGCTGAAGGAGTGCGCCGAGCCGACCGGACGAATCTTGCCCGGGGCCTGCTGAATCACCGCTGTCAGTTCATCCAGATTCTTCGGCGCCACCCGCGCCGCCGGCAGGCAACTCTGCCCGCCCGACCAGTTGCGCCAGGGAATCAGCCGGGGCGCGCGCATCAACTGGCCCAGCGCCGGATTGGAAGCCAGCGCGCTGAACGCCCCGACGATGCTTGCCCGTTGCAACAACTGCCGGCGTGTCAGATCTATCGGCATGCCAGGATCCTTATTGTGGGAGCGGCTGGTCGGCCATGAAGCCGATCAACTGAAGGAATTGTTCTTCCGAGCACTCGACGCACTGGCCCATCGGCGGCATGCCGTTGTAGCCGTTGATGGCGTGGTCGAGCAGCGTGTCGGCGCCCTGTTGGATGCGTGGTTCCCAGGCCTTGCGGTCACCGGTCAACGGCGCATTTGCGGCGGGATTGGCGTGACAGAGCTGGCAACTGTTGGCGTAGATCTGCGCCAGTGCCGGGTCTTTGGGCACGGCGTTGTTAGTGCTGGCCGGGGGGTTGGGGTCGTCGCCGCAGCCGGCCAGTGCAGCGACCAGCATCAGCGGCAAGGTGATTCGGGATGCCCGCATAACGATCCTCGCGTGGGGTGTCACTTATTGTTGTGATCACACCTTAAGGCAGCGACGCAAGTGCGTTGAGGGCATTGCGGGCCAGCGAAGGGGGCATCCGGGGACAGTCAGGACCAAGCTTCTGATCGGGTAAAAACACAAAAAACGCCGGGAAGTTTGCCAAGCCCTCTGCCCTGCGCTTTTGAGTGACATTCGCGTGACATTTGCGGGTTTAAATTTCGGCGCATTCAGGCGTATAACCGTTACAGACTTTTTCAATGACACGCGGGGTAGCGACATGACCACAGCAAACATCCTTGGCAATCTGTTCCCTTCTGTCAGCGACATCCCGGAAAAATACCGCCTCGACGGTCAGGTCGAGCAACGCGAATACCTGGTCGATGGCCAGTTGCGCCGCTGGGACGGCCCGCTCGCCACCGTGCGCAGCCCGGTCTATCTGCACGGTGAAAATGGCGACGAACAAGTGATCCTCGGCAGCACGCCGCTGCTGGACGCCGACACCGCCCTCACCGCCCTCGACGCCGCCGTGCGTGCATACGACCGGGGCCAGGGACTTTGGCCGACCATGCGCGTGGCCGAACGTATCCAGCACGTCGAAGCTTTCCTCGGGCGCATGCGCCAACAGCGCGACGCCGTGGTGAAACTGCTGATGTGGGAAATCGGCAAGAACCTCAAGGACTCGGAAAAAGAGTTCGACCGCACCTGTGATTACATCGTCGACACCATCAATGCGCTCAAGGAACTCGACCGCCGCTCCAGCCGTTTCGAACTGGAACAAGACACCCTCGGCCAGATCCGCCGCGTACCGCTCGGCGTGGCGCTGTGCATGGGCCCTTACAACTATCCGCTGAACGAGACGTTCACCACGCTGATCCCAGCGCTGATCATGGGCAACACCGTGGTGTTCAAACCGGCCAAGCTCGGCGTGCTGCTGATCCGTCCGCTGCTTGAGGCCTTCCGCGACAGCTTCCCGACCGGTGTAATCAACGTGATCTACGGCAGCGGCCGCGAGACCGTCAGCGCGCTGATGGCCAGCGGCAAGATCGACATCTTTGCCTTCATCGGCACCAACAAGGCCGCCAGCGACCTGAAGAAACTGCACCCGAAACCACACCGCTTGCGCGCGGCGCTGGGGCTGGATGCGAAAAATCCCGGCATCGTCCTGCCCGAGGTGGATCTGGATAACGCGGTGAGCGAAGCGGTTACCGGTTCCCTGTCGTTCAACGGCCAGCGCTGCACCGCGCTGAAGATCCTGTTCGTGCATGAGGATGTGGTCGACAGCTTCATCGAGAAATTCAACGCCAAACTGGCCAGCCTCAAACCGGGTATGCCTTGGGATAGCGGCGTGTCGCTTACGCCGCTGCCGGAGTCGGGCAAGGTCGATTACCTGCACGGGCTGGTGGCCGACGCGCAAAGCAAAGGCGCCCAGGTGGTCAACCCGAATGGTGGCGAGTCGCGGGAATCGTTCTTCTATCCGGCGGTGCTGTACCCGGTGACGCCGCAGATGCGCGTTTATCAGGAAGAACAGTTCGGTCCTGTGGTGCCGATCGTGCCGTACCGTCACCTCGATACCGTGATTGACTACGTATTGGAGTCTGATTTCGGCCAGCAACTGAGCATCTTCGGTACCAACCCGGTGGCCGTTGGCCGTTTGGTGGACACCTTCGCCAACCAGGTCGGGAGGATCAATCTCAACGCCCAGTGCCAGCGCGGCCCGGACACCTACCCGTTCAACGGTCGCAAGAACTCCGCCGAAGGCACGCTGTCGGTACACGATGCGCTGCGGGTGTTTTCGATCCGTACGCTGGTGGCGACCAAATTCCAGGAACCCAACAAGGATCTGATCAGCGAAATCATTCGCGGGCGGGATTCGAACTTCATCGCCACCGATTACATCTTCTGAGGAGGAATCACCGCTGAGCACTTTCAGCCCCCACCGCTGGCCGCCGCTGTTGCGGCGGGTCCTGCGGCCGCTGCTGGACCCGTACCGTCGCTACCGCCATGCACGAACGATCCACGCGGTGCGGGTAGCATTGGGATTGCTGGCTACGATCCTGCTGACCACCGGCATCAACCTGCCCCACGGCGAATGGGCGTCGGTGACCATGCTGGTGGTCATCGGCGGTTTGCAGCACCACGGCAACATCGGCAAGAAAGCCGCTGAGCGCGCCACCGGCACCTTGATCGGTGCCGGCGTCGGTCTGTTATTGGTGGCGCAACAGGCGTGGCTTGGAATGCCGTGGCTGACGTATTTTGCGATGGCGGTGGTGTGCGGATTCTTCTCGTATCACGCCATCGGCAAGGGCGGCTACACCGCCCTGCTCTCGGCCATCACCGTTTTCATTGTCGCCGGGCATGGCGACAACCCGATCACCGACGGGCTGTGGCGCGGGGTCGATATTCTGATCGGTATCGCCCTGGCCCTGGCTTTTTCCTTCGCGTTGCCCCTGTATGCGGTGTATTCGTGGCGCTACAACCTTGCCGATGCGTTGCGTGATTGCGCCACGGTGTATGGGCGGATCATCAGCGGTGAAGCGGTTTCGGCCGATGAACACTTGAAACTGATGGGCCGACTGAACACGGTGATGGTGCAACTGCGTTCGCTGATGCCGTCGGTGTCCAAGGAAGTGAAGGTCTCGATGACCGAGCTGGATGCGATCCAGCGCAACCTGCGCATGTGCATCAGCACCCTGGAAATCCTCGGCAATACCCGGCCGGACACCAGCGATCCTGAAGCCATGGCGCATCTGCAATCAGCACTGAAGGCCGAGCACCGGCAGATCCGCGTGCAACTGATCGGTATGGCCCGTGCCCTGAAAACCGGTGCAACCCAGCGTCTCGGGCGCCCGGTGGAATTGCCGGCCGCCAACCTCGACGCGCCGGTCTATAGCCCGCTGGACGGGTACCGTTTACTGACCCGACAACTGGCCTCCAACATCGGCGAAATGCGCCAGCGCCTGGCGAAGACCGCACCGCGCTGGAACATCTGAGGTTTATTGCGCTGCCAGCCGCCGCGACTTGAGGCCCCAGCCCTGTTGCATCCCGGCGGCGGCCAGAAGAATCGCCGCCACGCCAATCCATTGCAAAGTTTGCAGTTGGTGGCCAAAGGCAAACCAGTCGACGAAAATCGCCGCAATCGGATAGATGAACGACAGAGCGCCAGTCAGTGCGGTCGGCAGCTTCTGGATTGCGCCGTAGAGCAGCACATACATCAGGCCCGTGTGAACGATGCCCAGCGTCACCAGACTGGCCCAGGCACTGGGCGCCTGCGGCAGCGCGCTGAAGTGGGCGAACGGCGCAAGCATCAACACTCCGGTGCAGACCTGGATCAATGCGATCAGGTGTGGCGGCGTGCCGGTCAGGCGTTTGATGATCAGCGCGGCGATGGCATACAACAGCGCTGCGCCGAGGGCCAGGGCGATCCCCAGCAGGTAATCGTTGCCGCTCTCGCCCTTCCCGCCATGAGCGCTGACGATTGCCAGCATCCCAAGAAAGGAAACACCCAGCCAGAACAGCTTTTGCACGGTGATTTTTTCGCCGAGAAACAGGGCGGCCAATCCCACCAACATGAACGGCTGCACGTTGTAAACCGCCGTACCAATGGCAATCGACGCCCGGGAATACGAGGCGAACAGCAGCACCCAGTTGCCGACAATCGCCATGCCGCTGAGCACAGCCAGCAGGAACGTGGTGCGAGTCAGAATGCCCGGGCGCAAAAAGCCGAATGCGGCGCAGATCAGCAGCAAGGTGCCGGAGCCGAAGACACAGCGCCAGAACACCACGTCAAGCACTGGTTGGCCTGACACCAACACAAACCAGCCAATCGTCCCTGATATCAGCATGGCAGCGGTCATTTCAAATGAGCCGCGCCGGATTGGGTTGTCCATCATCAATCTCCTTGGCATTTGTCGAAAACGTGGCAAAAGTATGCCAAGCGAGCCAAGGCCTTCTCCAGCGCAAAAAGCAGGCTAAACTCGATTTCTGCCTTTTTTATCAAGGGTTGTTTGGGTTATTCGCCTAATACCGGAGTTTTGTATGACTGATGATATCGACCAGATCCTGATCGGGGCCTTGATGGAAGACTCCCGGCGTTCGCTCAAGGCCCTGGCGCAAATCAGCGGCTTGTCTTCCCCAAGCGTGGCCGAGCGCTTGCGGCGCCTTGAAGAGCGCGGCGTGCTCAAGGGCTACACGGTGGAAATCGACCCGAAGTGCTTCGGCTACCAGTTGCAGGCCATCGTCCGGGTACGGCCGTTGCCGGGGCAGTTGCAGGAGGTGGAGCGGCAGATCCTGTCGATTCCCGAGTTTACCGAGTGTGACAAGGTCACCGGCGAGGACTGCTTTATCGCCCGCCTGCACGTACGCTCGATGGAGCAGTTGGACACCCTGCTCGACCGTCTCAACACTCTGGCCGAGACAAATACCGCAATCGTGAAGAAAACACCGGTCAAGCGTCGATTGCCCCCGATGGCGTGAGCGGCGTAGATTGGGCTTTTTCCGGCGAAGGATTCGCGGCATGAAAATTCAGGCAGTGATACTGGCGGCATTGATGCTGGCTGGTTGCGGGACCATACAGACTGTGGTGCTCAGCGATAAATCGAACGTGGAACAGTTGAAGGCAAATAAAACCTACTGCGGCGCCGTACCGCGCATCTACAGCGGCGTGACGTACGACTTCTGCATGCTGCACGCCGAAAAACCGGATGACGTCGATGCGTTCAACTACAAGAACCCGTCCATTGGGCTGGTGGTCGACGGAGCCGTTTCCGGGGTGCTGGATACGTTTCTGTTGCCCTACACGATTTACAAGCAACATGCCGACGGCAGCATAGAGATCAACTGATCGCCTGAGCCCTGTCCGCTTTTTCGCAGACAACAAAAAACCCGCTTTCGCGGGTTTTTTGTTAACGCCGATTCAACCAATCAATCGTCGCGGCTCATGATGCCGAAGATCTGCAACAGGCTGATGAACAGGTTGTAGATCGATACATACAGGCTGATGGTCGCCATGATGTAGTTGCGCTCGCCGCCGTGGATGATGGCGCTGGTCTGGAACAGAATGCAGACCGACGAGAACAGTACGAAACCTGCGCTGATCGCCAGTTGCAGGCCGCTGATCTGGAAGAACATGCCCGCCAGTGTGGCACCCAGCAACACGAAGAAACCGGCGGTGATGAAACCACCGAGGAAGCTCATGTCCTTGCGGGTGATCAGCACGTAAGCCGACAGACCACCGAAGACCAGTGCAGTCATCGCGAACGCGGAGCTGACCACTTCAGCGCCGCCCTGCATGCCCAGGTAACGGTTGAGGATCGGGCCGAGCAGGAAACCCATGAAACCGGTCAGGGCAAACGCCGACACCAGGCCCCAGGCCGAATCACGGAGTTTGTTGGTGAGGAAGAACAGCCCGTAGAAGCCGATCAGCACCACGAAAATGTTCGGGTAGCCAACACGCATCTGCTGAGCTACGAAAGCCATCACGCCGCTGAATGCAAGGGTCAGCGCCAGTAGGCCATAAGTGTTGCGCAGGACGCGGCTAACCTCTAGCTGCTCAGCCTGCACGCTGTTGTGAACTGCGTAATCCTGTTCGCGCATGGCGACACTCCTGTTGGTTTGAAACGTTCAGTCGCAAAGATCATAACAGACGCTCTGTAACAAGCCATGCACAGAGTTTGACAGTGTGTTTCATTCAGGTATTATGGCGCCCGCAACGCAACGGAGGTGTGGCCGAGTGGTTTAAGGCAACGGTCTTGAAAACCGTCGACTGTAACAGGTCCATGAGTTCGAATCCCATCGCCTCCGCCATATTTGATACGACAAAGCCCTGATTATTCAGGGCTTTGTCGTTTCTGGCGTTCTGAAAAATCTGCGCTCATCATGGCGGCCCTTCAGAAAAAGGAGTAATCCATGACAAGGCTGTCATTCGCCATCCGAATTCTGTTCGCCTGCTGTCTTTTGGTGGCGACTACCAATCACATTCGAGCGGATTTCCAGCATGGGCTGTTCTGGGATTACGGATATGGGCCGAGCACTCTTTGGGCCAGCCGCATTTTCTGGGCAGCGCTTACGTTTCTGGACCCGCTGGCAGCGCTGCTGCTCATAAAGCCCAGGGCTGGAATCTTCCTGACTGCAGCAATCATTCTGGCGGACGTCGCCCTCAACACCTACTACGTTGCCTTGAATCACCAGTGGCTGGAGCTGTTCTACCTGTCTCAGGTGGCGTTTCTTATAGCGGTAGTTCTACTTTCGCCTATCGTCTGGAGAAAAGCGCCTGCACCCTCTCCTTAAAATAAAAACCTTTATTATCGTTCCATTAGCAAAATCAGGATAAGACTCATGGGCGCGCCCATTATTATTGGCAACAGCTATGACCTCTGGGTCAGCAACAGCATGAAAGATACCTTTTGCGAGGTACTAACCGCGGTCGCAATCCTGGAAGGTCATGATGTGAAGGCCATATACGACGAGGCTCCAGGTGTAGCGGGCACCTATGGTGTTCCAGGCGTGGGCATCGTTCTCGACGAGTTCTATCTCTATCTTGGCGGGTTTTCAGGCGTTCGACGCCACCTCGATGTTTGCCGAGCACGACTAGGCGAAGTTCAAGAGTCTTGCGGACTGTCACCAGTTGGTGCAGAACGCATGGCACACCTACTGGCATGGGCTGCATACCACATGGATGGCAACCCGATCCCTATAGGCGGCTCTTTCTATGAGGACTGGCCCCCTTTATTTTCTCAAGCCTAACCAACAGATAAAGATCTGCCGAATCCAGCGGCATACGGAAAAACACGAATGACCTCTTTCAGAAATCTCGGCTTCTGGGGCAAAGTTTTGGCCTGTGCCTGGATAGCGTTCCTGCTGCTGACTTCCGGCGATTCAGGCGCTAACTGGATGGATATAAGCTCATCCGGCCGCAAGCGTGTCTTCAGTCCTGGCTTTCTCGTGCTGTGCGCTTTTGTAGCTGTGTTTGAGCTGATACTGCTCAACCACTTCTATGGTGCGCGAATGAAGTGAAGTAGAGGCAGATCTCGTGGTATCGGCTTCCTTATGCTGCAGATTTATCAGGCTTGTGTTCTTCCTGTTTTCACAGCTGCGTGAAAAACTACCCGCGCTTTGCCACTCACTTTTTTGTCTGTTTTGATGGAACGGCCGATGGACATCATGGATTCCCAGCAAGAAAACACCCTCGAAAAGTCACTCAGGCTGGCGGCGGACGAACCGGCCCACCGACCCGAATTTTTCAAGACACTGTTGAATTCCACTATCTACATTCTTGGCAAAACCGACGCTGGCGAAGGCCCAGTCAACCTTGAGGCAGGCAGCAACATCAGCATCGCGCATTGGCAAAAGCCCGACGGCTCCGCGGTCATCCCGTTTTTTTCGTCGTTGCAAACGCTACGAAAATCCATAGACAGCGAAGAGTCCTATATCGAGATCCCGGCCAGATCGCTGTTTGAAATCACGCTGGGCACCCCGCTATTCCTCAATCCGAAGTCTCCTTACGGGAAAGAGTTTTTCCCGGAGGAAGTGCGCCATCTGCTCTCCGACGAAATCGGCCAAAAGCCGGTGCAGCGCACGATCGAAAAAGAAACCCAAGTGCTGCTCGGACAGCCTTCGCAATATCCCTCGAAAATGGTCAACTCGCTCACTCAACTACTCGCCAAACATCACAACGTGAAGCGTGCGTTTCTGGCATTGATGCATGACGCATCGATTGATCAAAAGCCTCATCTGGTCATTGGTATCGAAGCGGACGGCGATATTGAGCTCGTCATGCGCGAAGCCGGCAACGTTGCCGGGGACACTGCTCCGGATGGCGAAGCCGTGGATCTGTACCGCGTTCACGACGGAGATTCAGGCCTCAGCGATTACTTCCTCAAACAAACCACGCCCTTCTATGAACGGAAGTCGACAGGCTGGCTGCGTTCATTGTTTGGGTTTGGCAAAGCGTGACAGAGCAGACTGTGCGCTAACAAAGACAAGTAAACCCACTGATCGAGATTAACCTGATACATCGTGGTAAACCTCCCACCTCAAAGCCAACTGCCGAGGAAGCCTCATTGCAAGATTCAAAGTATCTGGAAGACCTTCGCTCCCGCTTCAACGCGGGAGAGGCGCTTGAATATATGTTTTTCTGGGGACACCAGCGAAGCAAGCACGGCGTCACCGCTTCGTGTTTCAGCCAGTGGTTCGAAGCCGAATTCGTTGTCGACGGGCAACGCTACGCAACGGCCGAACATTTCATGATGGCTGAGAAAGCAGCCTTGTTCGGCGATCAGGACATCCGTGCTCAGGTGCTCCAGGCGCCGACACCCAACGCAGCCAAAGCACTTGGTCGCAAGGTGCACGGATTCAACGAGCACGATTGGCTGCAACACCGATATGAGATTGTCGTCCGGGCCAACCAGGCCAAGTTCTCCCAAAACCCGGAGTTGAATGCATTCCTCAAGGAGACCGGTTCGCGCATCATCGTTGAAGCCAGTCCGGTTGATAGCATCTGGGGCATCGGGCTCGCCCAGGACCACGAAAACGCGAGCAACCCCAACCTGTGGCAAGGCCTGAATCTGCTGGGGTTCGCGTTGATGCAGGTCCGCGACGAGATCTGATTCTCCCGTTGTGCCCCCTGCACACGCGAACGATCCGGTCACGGTGAAACACCGCGACCGGCGTACCAAACAGGCGTCGAGCAGCTTACGCGACCGCCCTCTCATGCTCGCTTTCGTGGACGTAAATCCACGAGATGCCCGATGGAGAGGTATCGTCCAGCCGCATGAGCGCCGAGTCGACTTTCTTCTTGGTAATCCCTTCCTTGACCAGATCGAACACCGTCAGGAAGAAGCCACCGGGAAGCGGCGTGATCGACAGATTGGTGATGTGCGATTCAGGGCTTCCGGCACGCTTGCCATGCAAGCCCCAGAGTCGTTCCCAGTAGTCGGCGCGTTCCATGATCTGACCATCCGTGAGCACCACGCGAAAATCGTCCGCCAGTGCGTCGTACAAGGGTTTTATGGCGCCTTCCGATTGGGAGGACATGCCGCGTGACCACGGAAAAAAGAGGTTGTACCAGCGGTACACCTCGGCTTCGACGAGCGCAGTTTTATCTGAGGTTTCGAGTACTCGATTGATTGCCATCTGTGTTCTCCTTAACAAGAAAAAAGGCGCAGGGGCTCCGTTGCGCATCGCACGAACGATGCTCCGCGCCTCAATCAAGATCCATCCTGAAATCGACGTCGCTGGGCTCAGCTCAAGTGATCGCCTGTGAAGCGTTGCTGTCAATTCACTGGCCCGGTCACAAAAAATAGTCTCTACCCTGTTGGATAGTATGGAGAACTGACCGACGGTCAAAGACCGCCGAGTGATCGTTGTCCTCCTATCCGGGGCCAGCGACGAAGATGGCATACTCCCCTGAACCTGATCATTTCGGAGACCTCTATGCTTCGCGTGTTTGAACGCAGGCTCGACCCCTTCCCGCCCGACGAAGCCCCGCCTCCGCCGGTTGGCCTGATGCGATTCCTGTGGGCCTGCACCCGCGGCGCCCGTGGCTACGTCCTTGCGCTGGCGCTGCTGAGTGCCAGCGTGTCGATCTACGAAGCCTGGCTGTTTTCCTTCCTCGGGCAAGTGGTTGACCTGCTCTCGACCTGGCAGGCCGGTGGCGAAGTGAGCGGACAACAACGTCGAGTGCTGTGGGGGATCGCCATCGTGCTGCTCACCAGCATCGGCCTGGTGGCGCTGCGCACGATGGTGCAGCACCAGATTCTGGCGATCAACCTGCCGCTGCGCCTGCGCTGGGACTTCCATCGCCTGATGCTGCGGCAAAGCCTTTCGTTCTTTTCCGATGAGTTCTCCGGTCGGGTCACGACCAAAGTGATGCAGACCGCGCTGGCTGTGCGCGAAGTGCTGTTCACCCTCATCGAAATCGCCCCCGGTATCGGCGTTTACTTCATTGCGATCATCGCACTGGCCGGTGGCTTTGCCCTGAAACTGATGCTGCCCTTTTTGGCCTGGGTCGCCCTGTTCGGGCTGGCGATGCTGTATTTCGTGCCGCGCCTCGGGCAGGTCGGGCAGGAACAGGCCCATGCACGGTCCTCGATGACAGGGCGCATTTCCGACGCTTACACCAACATCACCACCGTCAAACTGTTCTCGCATTCCAACCGTGAAGCGCACTTCGCACGCGCGGCGATGGAAGATTTCAAGCAGACCGGGTTTCGCCAGATGCGGCTGGTCAGCCAGTTCGAGATCGTCAATCAGGCGCTGGTGGTCGGACTGATCCTTGGCGCAGGCGGCTATGCCCTGTGGCTCTGGCACCAGGGCCAGGTCGGTGCGGGGGCTGTGGCGGCGATCACCGCCATGGCGCTGCGGATCAATGGCATGTCGCACTGGATCATGTGGCAGATGACGTCGCTGTTCGAAAACATCGGCACCGTGCAGGACGGCATGGCAACCCTGACCCGTGGCCCGAAAGTGCAGGATGCGCCCGGCGCTGGCCTGCTGGTGCCAGCGGGCGGCGCCGTGACCTTCGACAACGTGCATTTCAACTACAGCGGCGAGCGTCAGGTGCTCGACGGACTGAGCCTGCACATCCGCGCCGGGGAAAAAATCGGTCTGGTGGGCCGCTCCGGTGCCGGCAAATCCACACTGATCAACCTGCTGCTGCGATTTTATGACGTCGACAGCGGTACGATTCGCATCGACGGGCAAAACATCGCGCAGGTGACGCAGGACAGTCTGCGCAGCGCCATCGGCATGGTCACTCAGGATACGTCCCTGCTACACCGCTCGATTCGCGACAACATCGCCTACGGTCGCCCGGACGCCACCGATGCACAGGTCCGCAGCGCCGCGATCAGTGCCCAGGCCGATGGATTCATCAGCCAACTGAGCGACCGCCAGGGTCACACCGGTTATGACACATTGGTGGGCGAGCGCGGCATCAAGCTTTCGGGCGGCCAGCGCCAACGTATCGCCATCGCCCGAGTGATGCTCAAGAACGCTCCGATCCTGCTGCTCGACGAGGCCACCAGTGCGCTGGACTCCGAAGTCGAAGTCGCCATCCAGGAAAGCCTCGATGAAATGATGCAGGGCAAGACCGTCATCGCCATCGCCCATCGGTTGTCGACGATTGCGGCCATGGATCGGCTGATTGTCATGGATGAGGGCCGCATCATCGAGCAAGGCACCCACGCCGAACTGCTGGAAAGAAACGGCACCTACGCGCGACTCTGGCAGCATCAGAGCGGTGGTTTTCTGGGTGAGGATCAAAGGCTGGATGAGGCGATGGATCGGGCATAAGCCGTTCCCCCCCCCCTTCCCCAGCAGAACACTGAGATGTTGAGGTTTTGAATGGTATTTGCAAAAACCTGGCGAACGCTTGCCATCCTGACAGTCTGTTTGTCGGGTGCTCAATATGCCGAGGCCGACGCACCGCTGCTGTATTCCCTTCGCGCCTCCGCGCAATTACCCGGCGACGGTCACAGCTGGGGCTTCGCCGCACTGCAACCGCAAGGCGCGCAACTGTTCGTGGCCCGCCGCGAAAACGGTCTGTCGGTGTTCGACGTCGAACAGCAACGCCTGGTGAAGACGCTCGACAACTCTGCCGGTGCCAACGCCGTCGCCTTCGTGCCTGAGCACAACCGGGCGTATGTCGCCAACATGGACGGGACGCTGGGGATCGTGGCACTGGATCGTCTGCAAGTCCTGCAGCGGCTCAAGCTCGATTCCGGCAACCTCAATAATCTTGTCTACGATGCCAGCCGCGACCGGTTGATCGTCACCAGTGGCCGGCGCGGCGATCATTCGACGTTGTACCTGATCGATCCGAAAAGCGATCGCCTGACGGATGCAGTGGATGTGCCGGCGCAAAAGCTCGACGGCCCGGTGATCCTCGAAAACGGCCATTTCATTGTCCCCATGCGCGATGAAGATCAAGTCGCCGTGCTATCCGGTGCGAAGCTTGAGCATCAGCAACTCTGGACCTTCAAAGGTTGCAGCAAGCCCAGCGCACTGGCCGTGGATGAGCCGCGCCAACGCCTGTTCGTGGCCTGCCGGGGGGGTGACCCGATTCTGGTGGTCGCAGACCTGACCACGGGCAAGGCCTTGAACACCCTGCCCATCGGCCGCGCCGTGAACGCGCTCGCTTACGATCCCGTGAAAGACCAGTTGCTGGTGCCCAGCGGCGCAGACGCCAGCCTCACGATTGTCCAGCGCGACGATCAAGGGCAGTACCAGTTGCTTGGCACTGTCGGTACCCGGCCATGGGCGCACAACATGGTGCTGGATGCCAAACGCGGGCAGGCCTACCTGTTCACGGCCGACTTCACCCAGCCTGCACCGAGCCGGGAGCAACCGAAGCCCGACCCGGTGTTTCACCCCGATACCTTCACGGTCCTGACCTTCAAGTCGCAGTAAGCGTCAGCAAGCCTTGATGATCCCGGCGGCCTCGGCCTGTGCCTTGCGCCGCCGGCAATCGCCCGACCCTGAAGGACTGGCTGGCACTCGGGCCAAACCCGATTGGTCAGGTTTGCCGATTAACGATAGTCTCTGAGCAAAATCATTCCGAAGCCCACGCCATGACTCACCCAGATTTTGCACTCGATATTGAAGCCATCCGCAGCATCGATGCGGTACCGGTGATCCTGAGCATGGTCAAACACCTGACCGGCATGCGCTTCGCGGCGGTCGCCAGGGTTACCGACAAGAAATGGGTGGCGTGCGCGGTCGATGACTCCATTGAGTTCGGGCTCGAACCCGGTGGCGAACTGGTCCTCGAATCGACCATCTGTCACGAGATCCGCCAACACCGGCAACCGGTGATATTCGGGCACGCCGCTGCTCACCCGATCTTTTCGCTGCACCATACGCCCCGGACCTATGGCCTGGAGAGTTACATTTCCATCCCGATCATCAGGGCCAATGGCGATTTCTTCGGCACGCTCTGCGCCATCGACTCGGTCCCGGCGAATCTGGACGAGCCGGCCATTGCGAAAACCCTCACCCTCTTCGCTCAACTGATTGCGATGAGTCTCGACACTCAGAGTCATCTTCAGGCCACCCGAAATGAGTTGAAGGACGCCAATGAGCTGGGCCGGCTGCGCGAGCAGTTCATCGCTGTGCTGGGCCATGACTTGCGAACACCGCTGAGCGCTGTTCGCATGAGTGCCGATCTGCTGGAAACCAAAACCGAAGACAAACGCTCGCTCAACCTGATTTCGGCGATCCGCAACAGCTCGATGCGCATGGGTGTGCTGATCGAAAACATTCTGGACTTCGCCCGTGGACGGCTCGGCGGCGGGATCCCGGTGCAGCGCAAACTCGTGGACGACCTGCAGGCAACGCTGGCAATGACCCTTGCAGAGGTCCAGGCTTCCCATCCCCGCGCAACGTTCATCCATTCGCTGGATGTGCCGGCCGGCGTTTATTGCGACCCGCTGCGGATCAGTCAGTTGCTGTCCAACCTGCTGAGCAACGCGGCGACCCACGGCTCGACGGCGGCTCCCATTACTCTTGAGGTCTACGCGGAAAACGACGATATCGTGATTTCACTGACCAATCAGGGCACGCCGATTTCAGCGCAATTGATGCCACTGCTGTTCGAACCCTTTTCCCGGGCCGAAGCAGGACAACGTAACGAAGGGTTGGGTCTGGGGCTGTACATCGCCTCGCAAATTGCGACGGCACACAATGGGACCTTGAGCGTTTCCTCGAGCGTCGAATCGGGAACCCGTTTCGTTGCAAGGTTCCCGGCGCAGTTCAAGTGGGTGTGAGGCAGGCATTCGTCCGCTCCGTTCATGGACACCCGCTACACAGCGATACATAACCCCCTGTTGCAGGACACATCCCGGGTACATGCCGATGCAAATGTGTGGGCCATCGGAACCTTCCCTCCGATTCCAATCACACAGGCAGGCATTCTCATGATTAATCAAATCGACACCGTGCTGTACACCGGCAAGACCCGCACCACCGGCGGACGCGATGGCGCCTCGCGCAGTTCGGACGGCAATCTGGACATCAAATTGTCACCACCCGGCTCGACTGGCAGCGGCACCAACCCGGAACAACTACTGGCGGCTGGCTGGTCAGCCTGCTTCATCGGCGCCATGGGCAAGGCGGCTGCCGCGCTGAAGATCAGGCTGCCAGCCGACGTGGCGGTGGAAACCGAAATCGACCTGGGCAGGACCGGCGATGCGTTTTTCCTGCAGGCGCGCCTGAACGTCAGCCTGCCGGGGCTGGAGCCTGCGGTCGCCCAGACGCTGGTGGACGCCGCGCACCAGACTTGCCCTTACTCCAAGGCCACGCGCGGCAACATTGACGTGACCCTGCGGCTGATCTGAATCCCGATCCTTCCTAAACGCCCGAGGCACTGCGTCGGGCGTTTTGTTTGACTGGGACAGAAGAAGTCGCCGCCCCATGCTGACGCGTCGTCACCAGCCCGATAAAGGAAATCACCAGCGCCAGGCCAATGGTCGAGGACACCTCCATGCGATGCTCCGGTGTCACCATCATCACCGCAAGTGCGGCGCAGATGAAGGCGATCACCAGATACGTCAGCCACGGAAACAGCCACATGCGAAAGGTCAGCTCGACGTTCTGCCGGCGCAGCATTCGGCGCATGCGCAGCTGCGAGACCGCAATCACCAGATACACCAGCAACGCGATGGCACCGGAACTGGCGAGCAGAAACTGGAAAAGCCCGGCAGGCATGAAGTAGCTGAGCAACGTCACCCCGGCCCCGATGACGCTGCTGGCAATCACCGCGGCCCTCGGCACACCCGCAGCGGAGGTCACTTTCAAGGCGTGCGGCGCATCACCGCGCCGTCCCAGCGAGAACAGCATGCGCGAAGCGATATAGATCGACGAGTTCATGCAACTGGCCACCGCGATCAACACCACCACATCGACCATGAATTTGGCGTGGGGAATGTTCATCAACTCCAGGGCGCGCTGATAGGAACCGACGGACGCCAGCAGCGGATCGTTCCAGGGCACCACGGAGATCACCACGAAAATCGACAGCAGGTAAAACACGCCGATGCGCCAGATCACCGAGCGCGTGGCCTTGGCGATGTTCTGCGCCGGGTTATTCGATTCCGCCGCAGCGATGGTCACCGCTTCCGTACCGATAAAACTGAACATGATGGTGATGAACGCGCCGACCACCGCCGACAGGCCATTGGGGGCGAACCCGCCATGTTCTTCCATCAAACGGCTGAGGCCGCTGGCTTCACGCTCGGGTATCCAGCCCATCAACACGGCAAAACCCACACCGATGAAACCGATGATCGCCACGACCTTGGCCATCGCGAACCAGAATTCGAACTCGCCGTACTTGGAGACACTGAACAGGTTGGTCACCACCAGCAGGATGATCGACACCAGGGCAAACAACCATGCATCGACCTGGGGAAACCACTGATTCAAGACATGCCCGGCCGCCAAGGCCTCGATGGGGATGACCAGCACCCAGAACCACCAGTAGAGCCAGCCGATGGTGAAGCCTGCCCAGCGGCCGATGGCCTGATCGGCATAGGTGGAAAACGATCCGGTGTCGGGGTGGGCCACCGCCATTTCACCCAGCATGCGCATGACCAGCACGACCAACAGGCCGGAGAACAGATACGCCAGCAACACGGCCGGCCCCGCTGCCGCGATGGCGTGCCCGGAACCGACAAACAACCCCGCGCCGATGATTCCCGCAATTGACAACATGGTCACATGACGCGGCTTGAAACCCTGCGCCAACTGACCGTTCGAATCCTTCGAATTCAGGCTGTTCATTGTTTTTGTTGTTCTCTGGAGGAAGTTTCACCTTACGTGGCCAGAGTTGATCGCAAATAGCTCGTGTGCGGCATGGCGATGCCTGATTTCGACATGAATGGGTGCCCGTCAGCGTGAACCGGTGAATGTCCTGGAGCCAATGTCATGTCTCGCCGTAGCACAATCGAAGCGCTCCAGGATGAACATACGTTCACCAAAAACAGTTCCGGATGCGTCTAGTCTGCGGGTTCCAACATAGTGACTA
The DNA here is from genome assembly GCF_054071635.1 of Pseudomonas sp. SDO52101_S400. Classification (NCBI taxonomy): domain Bacteria; kingdom Pseudomonadati; phylum Pseudomonadota; class Gammaproteobacteria; order Pseudomonadales; family Pseudomonadaceae; genus Pseudomonas; species Pseudomonas sp. SDO52101_S400. The sequence goes on from NZ_JBSVWF010000017.1 coordinate 35,256, forward strand.
CAGGAGTAACCCACCATGTTCTCGCACGAAAGCATCCCATTGATCATCCTCTTCATCATTTTGCTGCTTGGCGTGCTGACCGCCATTCTTCATCCGGTACATGCGTTTTTCAGCTGGCTTAAGAGGCGCAAGCAAAGATCATCCGCCGGGACTGCTGAAGAGGTGGATGCACGCTGAAATCTTTCAGACTGAATGGAGCGCCCATTTCGACTTGGTCGTCAGCCTGATTTGAATTCAACAACAAAAAGGCCTGCCAATGTGGCAGGCCTTTTCTGTTTCCATTCTGTTATTGCTTGAGAATCAACAACGGCTCGCCCTTCTTGACGATGTAAGTCGCCAGTTCCGAGCCCTTGTCGTTGCCAACGTTCTTCGCGATGTGCGCCACGCCTTCCGGAATGAACAACGAATCCCCGGCCTTGAGCGTCACCGGTGCCCGGCCTTCGAGCTGGTATTCGAAGGTGCCGCTGATCACATAGGCGACTTCAACGCCCGGGTGCGCATGCCGGGGCGAGGTGATGCCCGGATCAAAATCAACACGGGCCTGGATCACTTCGCGATCCGCAGCGCCCAGATCCTGATGGACCAGATCCGTGCGGCTCAGGCCTTGTTGCCAGCTCTTCGCAGGGGCGGCGGATGGGGTGTCAGCGGCGTTCGCGAGGCCGGTCAGTGAAACGAGTACGGCTGCAGCGGTCATCAGGAGTGTGCGGCGCATGGTGTTGCCCTCTTGGAAGTCGTGAAGTGACGCCTCTACTTTGACGAGGGCATGTACCGGGAATGTGTCCCGATATCCGCGCTTGTTAGCTCACTGTGTACCGGGGCGGGATTGATACACGCTCATACAACTCTCTGCACCTGCGACAGCCACTGCCTGAACGCCACGATTTTTTTCGATTCGGCGTTTTCATGGGGGGTGACGAAGTAGAAACCCGAGTCGGACTTCAGCCGCAAATCAAACGGCGCCACCAGCCTTCCGGCCCGCAAATCGTCCTCGACGTAAGTCGAGCGCCCGATGCACACGCCCTGCCCGTCAATCGCCGACTGCACCGCCATCATCGCCAGGTCGAAGGTCAAGCGTGGGCCTTTGGCCGGGAGCGGCGGCTGGCCTGCCGCGTGCAGCCAGTCGCTCCAGTCGTTGGCGGTCTGGCCGCTGACTTGCAGCAAGGTGTGTCGGGTCAGATCGGCCGGTGTCTTGATCGGGTTCGGACCACTGAGCAAGCGCGGGCTGCACACCGGAAAGATCTCGTCGGACATCAACCAGTCCGCCCGCAACCCCGGCCATTCGCCGGTGCCGTAGCGAATCGCCGCATCGATACCGCCCTTGCGAAAGTCCACGAGTTCGGTGGACGCGCTGATCCGCACATCGATCTCGGGATGCGCCTCGCGAAACGATGGCAGACGCGGCAACAACCATTTGGACGCCACCGAAACCAGCGTACTGATCGTCAGGACACTTTGGTTGTTCGCCTCCAGCAAACGCTCGGTTGAATGCCGCAGTTCCAGAAACGCCGAACGAATTCCGGGAAAGTACGCATTGCCCTCATCAGTCAGCGCCAGCCCATCCTTCAAGCGCATGAACAGGCGTACACCCAGTTCATCTTCGAGGCGACGAATCTGATGGCTGATCGCGGTTTGCGTGACATTCAGTTCTTCAGCGGCGCGGGTAAAACTCAGGTGCCTGGCCGCACATTCGAAGGCTCGCAATCCGTTGAGCGAGGGTAGTCGGGTGAGCATAGGGCCTCTTGAGTCCATGAGATTTTGTCATACGCTAGCACCGCAGATGTCCTTTGCGAAGCGGCGCAGCGGTAGTGGATTCTGAGCCTTCATCTGAAAGGAGATCCCATGAAACTGTACTTCGCGCCCATGACTTGCTCGCTGTCCCCGCACATTGTCTTGCGTGAACTGGCGCTGCCGTTCGAGCTGGTTCGGGTCAACAACCAGACCAAGCGCACCGCTGACGGCCGGGACTTTCGCGAGATCAACCCGAAGGGCTACGTAGCGGCACTGATGCTGGACAGCGGCGAGGTGCTGACCGAGGGGCCGGCCATTTTGCAGTACCTTGTCGACCTCGTGCCGGGTCATACGCTGGCCCCGGCCAACGGCACCTGGGAGCGCTCGCGTTTGCAGGAGTACCTGAATTTCATCAGTTCGGAAATTCATGGGGGCAGCGCGCCGCTGTTCAGCAGCGAGATTCCGGAAGCCACCAAAACAATCTTTAAACACAAACTCTTCAAGCGACTGGATTACCTGAACCGCCTCCTCGCGACCCGGCCCTTTTTGATGCAGGCGTTCGGCGTGGCGGATGCCTATCTGTTCACGGTGTTGAAGTGGCTGCCGACATTCAGTATCGCCATTGAAGACTGGCCAGCGCTGGCGAACTACATGACGCGCATCGCCGAGCGCCCCAGCGTGCAAGCTTCCATCGCAGAAGAGGAAGCCACGCAACCGGTTTGAAACACCCGGTTGCGTGGTCGCTGTCAGGCCCTGGCGGCCTCGTCGATCAGCGCCGCCACTTCTGCAGCATGAGAGGCCAGCGAGGCATGGCTGGCGTCGAGGGTGATGACTTTCTTCGCGTTGAGCCGGGCGGACATGCGTTTCTGGTTGTCCGGGTGGATCATGTGGTCCTGACTGGAAATCTGATACCAGGACGGCTTGTGCTTCCACGCCGGATCGCTGATGACATCGCCAAAGGTGCTGGCCAGCGGCGCCTTTTGCGTCACGGCCATCACCAGCGCGTCTTCGGCCGGCAGATCCTGGCAGAAGCTTTCATGGAATTTGTCGGCCTTGAGCCAAAGAAAGCCGTCGCTGTCCGGCGCCAGATTCGGCGCGGCGGCAGGCAGATGTTCCTGGGTAATGCCGCCGGGGCTTTCGCCTTGATCGGGGGCGAACGCGGCGATGTACACCAGCCCCACCACATTTGGTTGGTTGCCGGCCTGAGTGATGACCGCTCCCCCATAAGAGTGCCCGACCAACAGCACCGGGCCGTTCACTTGAGCGACCATTTTGCGCGTGCGCTCGGCGTCGTCGGCCAGCGAGGTCAGTGGCATTTCCACGGCCTGCACTTTGCTGTAGCCCTTGCGCGACAGTTCGACAATGACCTTGCCCCAATGCGCGGCCCCGCCCCAGAATCCGTGTACCAGCACAATCGTCGGTTTTTCACTCATGGCCCTGCTCCTGCTCGTAATGAATTCGGCGCCAAGGAGTATGGAACGCTTCCACAAACCCGGCGGGCCGGCAGACCAAAGGTGCATTTCGGGATGTGACAGTTGTCGGATGCCCCAACGCGCCTATATTGAAGAAGGTTCAAGCCCTCCTCCCCTCGAGCGCCCCATGGCCACGACTGATCACCTGATCATCTGCGAGCATTGCGACTGCGTGTACGAAAAAGCCACGCTCGCCCGCTACCAGAAATCCCTCTGCGCCCGCTGTGGCGGCGTGCTCCAGCGCCACAACAACCTGAGCGTGGAGCAGCGTCTGGCCCTGAGTTTCACCGCCGCGATGCTGTGGCTGTTCGCCAATTTCTACCCGGTGATGAGCATCAGCATGAAGGGCCTGAAGAACAGCGCGACCCTGTGGGATTCGGTGCTGGCCCTGAGTCAGGGGCCGATCACCTTCATGGCCATGGTCGCGGCGATCTCGATCATCATCGCCCCGGCCTTTCAATTGGTTTTGCTCATCTGGGTATTGAGCTTCGCCCTCGCCTCGCGCCGTTCGCCGGCCTTCAAACTGTGCATGCGCTGGCTGGAAGCACTGCGGCCGTGGAGCATGCTCGAAGTGTGCCTGCTCGGGGCGATGGTGGCGGTGTTCAAACTGGCGGGCATGCTCGATGTGATCCCCGGCATCGGCCTGTTTGCGCTGGCCGTGCTCAGCCTGTTGCTGATCCGCGTCGCCGGACGCGACATACGTGATTTGTGGGACATCCTGTGAAACGACCACCGACCGCCAGCGAACTCAACCTCTGCCTCTGTCATAGCTGCGGGCTGGCCTGCGACATGACTGACGAGCCGCACCAGTGCCCGCGCTGCGACGCGCCGCTGCACCGACGCAAGACCAATTCGCTGGCCCGCACCTGGGCCTACATGTTCGCCGCCCTGGCGTTTTACGTGCCGGCGAACCTGCTGCCGGTGATGAACACCACCCTGCTCGGCAACGGCGCCGACAGCACCATCATGAGTGGCGTACTGGAATTCTGGGAACACGGCGCGTGGGACATCGCGCTGATCATCTTCATCGCCAGCATCGCGGTACCGGGAGTGAAGTTCGTTGCGCTGACATTGCTGCTGGTGACCGTGCAACGGGACAGCCACTGGGCACGTCGGGAGCGCTCGAAGCTGTACCGATTCGTCGAGTTGATCGGCTACTGGTCGATGCTCGATGTGCTGGTGGTTGCGCTGGTGGCGGCGCTGGTGAAATTCCAGGCGCTGGGGGATATCGAACCGCGACCGGGGATTCTGTTTTTCGGCCTGGTTGTGGTGTTCACCATGCTCTCGGCGATGAGTTTCGACCCGCGCCTGATATGGGACAAGGCGCCGGCCGAGGAAACGGACGAGCCCCAGCACTCGGGTGAACAAGTGCCGGGGCATTGACCGACGCCGATCAGATCTGCGCGGTGCCACCGTCGACGAACAACTCGATGCCATTGACGAAGCTGCTGTCATCTGAGGCCAGGAACAAGGCAGCCTTGGCGATTTCGCTCGGCTCACCCAATCGCCCGATCGGCACAATAGACGCCAGTTGATCGAACAGCCCTTGCGTGTGTTCCGCCGGCACCAGCCCCGCCAGACCTGGCGTGCGCACCGGGCCGGGGCTGATGGCGTTGACGCGGATGCGCCGAGGTTTCAGGTCCAGCAACCACGACCGGGCGAAGTTGCGCACCGCCGCTTTGCTCGCGCTGTAGACGCTGAAGTTTTCCGTGCCCTGCACCGAAGTGGTCGATGAGGTCAGCAGGATCGATGCGCCATCGCGCAGCAGCGGCAAGGCCTTCTGCACCGTGAACAACGTGCCCTTCACGTTGGCGCCGAAAATCCGGTCAAAGTGCTCTTCGGTGATCGAGCCCAGCGGCAGCATGTCGCCGCCACCGGCATTGGCGAACAGGATGTCGAGGTGCCCGGCCTTCTCGGCAATTTCGCGGTAGATGCGATCCAGATCTTCCAGATTCGCCACATCTCCCTGGATGCCGATGGCACGCGGGCCGATGGCGGCGACCGCTTTGTCCAGTTCCGCCTGACGGCGACCTGTGATGAACACGGTAGCGCCCTGGGCGACGAATTCCTGCGCCGAGGCCAGGCCGATGCCGGTGGTGCCGCCAGTGATCAGGGCGATTTTGCCTTCAAGTCTGTTGCTCATGATGTATCTCCAGTAACCGTTTCAAGGAAGGTGACGGGTCGTAGTTGAGCCGTTGAAAGCGACTTTAGGCCGATGGATTGAATTGAAAAATCCGCTAAATAGGTTTTGTTTGTACACAGACATGCACAATACTCAGCCCTGTCTTCCCATCCGAGCCCGAGCCGATGAATCAGTTAATGGCGATCCGCACTTTTGCCCGTGTCGTTGAAAGCGGTTCGTTCACCAAAGCCGCCGACTCGCTGAATCTGCCGAAAACCACCGTCAGCAAACTGATCGGGCAACTGGAAAGTCACCTCGGCGTACGCCTGCTGCAACGCACCACCCGGCGCCTGACCGTGACCGCCGATGGCGCCTCCTACTACCAATTGACCCAACAACTGCTGCATCAACTGGACGACATCGACCAGGGTTTCAGCCAGGCCCAAGGCTTGCCCCGTGGCAAGATTCGCGTGGACATCGGCGGCTCGACCGCCACCCTGCTGGTGATTCCCGAGCTGCCGAAGTTCTTTGCGCGCTATCCCGATATTCAGGTTGATCTTGGCGTCAGCGACCGGCCCGTGGACCTGATCAGCGAACGAGTGGATTGCGTGATTCGCGGCGGTCCGCTGGCCGAGCAGAACCTGGCCGTGCGCCGCCTCGGCGAAGTGTCATGGACCACCTGCGCCACGCCCGACTACCTGCAGCGCCACGGCACGCCGATGCATCCGCTGGAACTGGCCCAGCATCAGATGATCACTTACCGCTCCGCCTCCACCGGGCGCATCCTGCCGTCGAACTTCCAGCGCAACGGCGAACGCCATCAGATCGAAGGCAAAGGCCTGGTCAGCGTCAACGAAAGCAACGCGCATCTGGCGGCCGGATTGGCGGGACTGGGGATCATTCACACATTCAGCTACACAGTCAGGGCGGCCATCGAACGCGGCGAACTGGTACCGATTCTCACCGACTGGCGCCCGCCGGCGTACCCGTTCCACCTGCTGTATCCGCCGAACCGGCACCTGAGCAACCGCGTGCGGGTGTTCATCGACTGGCTGGTGGAACGCTTCGCGCAGGTGGACTGAGCCCTCGCTATCGCGCCGATTCGACTAACCTGACGTTGCAGCCGACGATGATTTTCCGCACGCTGTGCACCGATCCTGACGCCCATGAAACGGAGATTCCCATGCTCAAACGCACCCTGGCACTGACTGCCGGTCTGGCCCTGTCCTTTTCCACCTTGCTGGCCCAGGCCGCAGACGTGTTGAGAGTCAGCGCGATTCCCGACGAGGCCCCGACCGAACTGCTGCGCAAGTTCGAACCGCTGGGGGCTTATCTGGAGCAGCAATTGGGCATGAAGGTGCAGTTCGTTCCCGTGGCCGACTACCCGGCGGTGGTTGAAGCACTGGCCACCGACCGCCTCGACATGGCGTGGCTGGGCGGTTTCACCTTCGTCCAGGCACGGCTGAAAACCGATGCCACCACCCCGGTGATCCCGCTGGTGCAGCGTGAGCAGGACGCGCAGTTCACCAGCAAATTCATCACCGCCGACCCGAACGTCAAAAGCCTCGCCGACCTCAAGGGCAAAACCTTCGCTTTCGGCTCCGTATCGTCGACCTCCGGCAGCCTGATGCCGCGCTATTTCATGCTCAAGGACGGCATCAAACCGGAAAGCTATTTCAGCCGCGTCGGCTACTCCGGCGCCCACGACGCCACCGTCGCCTGGGTACAGGCCGGCAAGGTCGATGCCGGTGTGCTGAACGCCAGCGTCTGGCAGAAACTGGTAGACGCGGGCAAGGTCGACACCAACAAGGTCAAGGTCTTCGCCACCACTCCGGCCTACTTCGATTACAACTGGACCGTGCGCGGCACCCTCGACCCGGCGCTGGCAGCGAAGATCAAAAAAGCCTTCCTCGCCCTCGACCCGGCCAACCCTGAGCAGAAGAAAATCCTCGACCTGCAAGCCGCCAGCCGATTCATCGAAACCAGCCCCGACAACTACAAAGGCATCGAGGAAGCCGCCCGCGCTGCCGAACTGCTGAAATGACCCTGAGCCTCAAGCAAGTTTTTCTGCACCACGCCAACGGCGTCGAAGCCCTGCGTGGTGTGGATTTGCAGATCATCAGCGGCGAGCAGGTTGCGATCATCGGCCCGTCCGGCGCCGGTAAATCCAGCCTGCTCAACCTGCTGGCCACCGCCATCCGGCCCAGCAACGGCGACATCGAAGTGCTGGGCCAGCGGGCCTGGCACTTGTCCGCCCGCCAACGCCAACACCTGCGCGCAAAAATCGGCCTGGTGCATCAGGCACCGCCCCTGCCGCCCCGGCAACGGGTGGTGACGGCGGTGCTGGCCGGCAAACTCGGGCAATGGAGCCTCGGCAGAAGCCTCATCAATCTGCTGCATCCGCTGGACATCCCCGGCGCCCGCGCCGCTCTGGCGCGGCTGGATCTGGCGGACAAACTTTTCAGCCAGTGTCAGCAACTCTCCGGCGGCCAATTGCAGCGCGTCGGCATTGCTCGCGTGCTGTATCAGGCGCCGGAAGTCTTGCTGGCGGACGAACCGGTGTCTGCCATGGACCCAGTCCTCGCCGGGCACACCCTGACGGTACTGTCGCGCCATGCCCAAGAGCACAACGTCACGCTGGTGGCGAGCCTGCACGCGGTGGAACTGGCGCTGGCACACTTCCCGCGCATCATCGGCTTGCGCGAGGGGCGGATCCTCTTCGATTGCCCGTCCGATCAAGTCAGCCATGACATGCTCGACACCCTGTACGCCAACGAACAACTGCATTCCCCGGCGCCCGCGTTGACGCCACTGATTGTGCAGATTCCACGATGCTGACCGCCGACACCCGCGACCCCGCTGCCTGGCCACGGCTGCTGCTGACGCTGTTGGCGATTGCCTTGCTGTGGCCGGGCATTCAGCTCAGCGAACTCGACCTCGGCGTGCTGTTTCACGCCGACAGCCAGAGCGAAATGGGCCGCTTCGTCTCGACCTTCTGGCCGCCGGCCCATGATCGAGACTTTCTGCAATTACTGCTCAAGGCCACCCTGCAAACCCTGGCCATCGCCACCGCCGGCATGGCTTTGGCGCTGGTGTTGGCGGTGCCGGCCAGCCTGCTCGCCAGCCGCGCCTTGTCGTTGTCCGCCGCCTCCCGCAGTGGCCGCCCGAGCCTGTTGGGCCGGCTGCTGCGCTTGCCAGTGCGCGGACTGCTGATCTTCCTGCGCAGCGTGCCGGAAATCGTCTGGGCGCTGCTGTTCGTGCGCGCCGTCGGCCTCGGCCCGGCGGCGGGCGTACTGGCGATCGCGATCACCTACAGCGGCATGCTCGGCAAGGTCTACGCCGAAATCTTCGAATCCACCGACCAACGCCCGGCCCACGCCTTGCTCCAGGCCGGCAGCGGACGCCTCGCCAGTTTCGCCTACGGCGTACTGCCCAACGTCGCGGCGGAACTGCTCTCCTACACCGTCTACCGCTGGGAATGCGCCATCCGCGCCTCGGTCGTGATGGGCTTCGTCGGCGCCGGCGGCCTCGGCCAGCAGATCGACCTGTCCATCCGCATGTTCGCCGGCGGCGAAGTCGCCAGCATGCTCCTGACCTTCCTCCTGCTGGTCCTCGGCGCCGACCAACTCAGCCGCCTGCTGCGCTGGAGGCTGACATGAAGCGCCTGATCAACACGACGCTGATTCTCGCCATCGTTGCGGCCGTCATCGCGTCGTTCGCGTACCTGGGCCTAGATCTCGAAGAACTTGGCAGCGCTACCAGCCTGAAACAAATGGGTTCGTATGTGGGCCGCTTCCTGAGCCCTGACTTCAGCGCCGGTTACCTCAACGCCATCCTCCACGGCGCCATGGAAACACTCGCCATGTCGGCCCTCGGCACACTCCTCGCTGCCGTGCTGGGGCTGCTATTGGCACTCCCCGCCGCTGGCCGCTTTGGTTGGTTTTTTCAGAGTGCCGCGCGCCTGCTACTCAACGGCCTGCGCGCCATTCCTGAATTGGTGTGGGCTGCACTCATGGTCTTTGCGGCCGGCCTCGGGCCTAACGCTGGCACCTTGGCCCTGGCGCTGCATACCACCGGGGTGCTTGGGCGGTTGTTTGCTGAAGCGCTGGAGAACACGCCGCCGGAGCCGGCGGATGCGATTCGATTGCAAGGGGGGAGTCCGGTTTTGGCGTTCTGCTACGGCACGCTGCCGAACCTGGCGCCGCAGTTGCTGGCTTACTGTTTGTATCGGTGGGAGAACAATATTCGGATGGCTAGCGTGCTGGGGTTTGTCGGGGCTGGGGGGTTGGGGCAGATGTTGTATGTGAGCTTGAGTTTGTTTCAGGAGGCGCAGGCGGGGACGGTGATTTTGGCGATGTTGGGGTTGGTGTTTGCAGTCGACTTTTTGAGTGCTTGGAGTCGGGGACGGTGGGTTAAGGTTTAGATTGCGGCAATAGTCGACCGTGATGGTAGCAAGGCTGGTGCAGGCATCGCTTACTGTGCATCTAACTCACTGTTCTATTTAGATTTTTTCTAAAAAATCACATTCAAAAAATACTAAAATGGCGAAAAGATTCGGAGTATCCAAGAAACCTCTACTACATTCATATGGCGATGAGCATTTTTTGAAAGCCGTACGTATGAAGGAGAGGGAAATTGGGAGACTGTCAAATCACCTGCATTACACTGTCCGGCTCTAAATCTCACGACCGGATAACACAGGTTGGTAATGCATCAGTACCGTGGTATCTCACTACAGCAGACGCAGTACAACGAATAGAAGCAAAGACCGATACGTTTTATGTAAAGAACTCATTCGGGATACGGGCTGAGGTAGGGGTTGTTCGTCCATCTCAAGGTTTGCCTTACTTACGAACATATGCCGACGGTGTCTGGACAGACAACCTGTTGAGCTTGGGCACCTGCTAGCTGAAAAACTCAATCAAATAGCTAGCGTACTAATTCCAAGACAACGCAACACCAAAGCCCCTCCCAAAACCACGGAGAATTTATGTCATTTTCAGATTTCATGACAGATACGATTACAGTAAGAAAAAGTACTGGCGAAATTATTACCGACCTGAAAGCAAGCGTTCAATCAAATAATATCTTCCTAGATCGATCAGACATACTTATCGAGCCAGGCGATCTAATTGAACGAAGAATGTCCAATGGAGGCGTGGAATCTTTCGATGTGATTGATCCAGGTTTTCATGAACCTTTTCATGGCATCGATGCGCACTACCAAATGAAGGTAAAAAAACTTGGCCTACCAGAAGCCCAACAACGAATCAAGAGCATCACGTACAACATTACAGGACATAATGCACGCATCAACCATGACTCTTTTGACAATTCGACAAACTCCGTGACCATAAATGGGCAACTGAACGAACACCTCGCATCTATTAGAAAAATAATTGAAACCATTGAAGACACAAGGCAAAAAAGTGAGGCGTCTGAGATTTTGGATAGCGTTGAGTCACAACTAGCATTACCGACCCCTAGCAAAACCGTTATTACCGCACTACTGAGTGCGCTCCCTCACATAGCAAGCATAACTTCACTGGCTACAGCGATAATTGGGGCTCTCTGACCACTCAATCTGTCGAAAAAATCGTTAGAACAAAATGAGCAGGAATTTTATGAGCTAGACTATAAAGGTGACAGATTCATCTTCTGAAAATAAATCTGCCACCTCTTTTTTTGTTTTTTACGACGTTAAATGGAGGTCGCATGCCTTTAAGCTACGAGCAATATCAAGAAGAGGTAACGTCCGACATACTTAATGTTCTTGGCCAAGCCGCATGCCAACCAATTCTATTCGTAGGCTCAGGCTTTTCAAAACGGTACTCCAATGGTCCAAGCTGGGAGGAACTACTCAAGGCCTTGGCTTCAAAGTGCCCAAATATCAGTTTGGATTTGGCTTACTACAAACAAAAAAATAAAAGCTTAGTGGAAATCGGAAGCATATTTTCTGACTGCTTCCGAGAGTGGGCTTGGACTGATGGGAGAGATCAGTTTCCGCCTGAGTATTTTTCTGAAGCTTACCCTTCCGATATTTTCATAAAGCATTCTATTGCGACTATTCTCGATGGAATGGGGCCGGACAAAAATGGATCCTACGGATCAGATTATCTGAACAATGAAATTGCAGCCCTTAAAGCAATGAGCCCGCACGCACTCATAACAACGAACTATGACCAACTGCTAGAATTAATCTTCCCTGATTTTGAAAGAGTCGTGGGACAGCAAGTACTAAGCAAACCATACTTATCAATTGGAGAGATATTTAAGATACACGGATGCATCTCCGACCCACTATCCCTCGTATTAACAGAAGAAGATTACAAGGTATTCGAGGCAGACAAAAAATACTTAAGTGCAAAACTACTTACCTATTTTGCAGAGCACCCACTTCTTTTTATCGGCTACAGCGCCGAAGATCAAAATATAAAAAGCATACTTTATGATGTCACTCGAATGTTCAAGGCAACCCAAGCCTTAACTCCAAATATTTACATCTTAGAGTGGGACAAAGACATCAGCGAAAACTCCTACCCTCCTCGCGAGCGGATAATCAATGTTGGCGGAGATGTATCGATCCGCATAAAAAGCATAACCGCCTCATCGTTTGACTGGGTATTTAATGCATTTGGGAATAATGGAACTCTCGAGCAGATCAACGTAAAGCTATTGCGCGCTCTCATGGCTCGGGCATTCAACTTGGTAAGGAGAGACACGTTAACAAAGCAAATAGAAGTCAACTTTTCAATGCTTGAGCATGCTGTGGAGAGCGATGAAAATTTTGCAAAAATACTGGGTATTACATCTCTAGATGGCCCTGCAAGCGTAAACGCCAATTATCCATACACGCTCCAAATGGTGGCAGAGAAACTTGGGTTCACCAGTTGGAACGGCGCACACAAACTTATCGAAGCACTGGAAGACATGACTGGATTCGACATGAAGAACTCGGACAACCCTTACCACTTCAAACTGAAAACCGGAAAATCGGACAGCAGCTTTACTAGGAAATACTCAGAGGCCGCCGTAACCTTATTAGGAAAAGTACAATCAGGTGAGAATTTTAAATTAATCAAATGAGAAGAAAAGGTGACAGTTTTATTTATCACTAATACATTCCTGAGAGACCTAAATTGTCCAGACCTGCTATCCCAGCTGAAATCCGACGCGCGATCCTAGTAGAGGCGGGTCATCGTTGTGCGATTCCTCGGTGCAACCAAACAGAGCTTCAGAAAAGGGGACTGATTTCCACTTTGGTGCCTAGGAGTTTCTGCGATAAGCCACCGAAAGGCAGGGCCTATTCAATGCACGATGTTGGCGCTACCTAGCGATTGAAGTGAAACGACAGGCCGCTTTTCGTTTTTCTTATTTCATCTGCTTGAAATTTCGTAGATCGGTTCTAAATTTTCTGTGCACGCCTAGGAACCAAGCCGTTGGTTGCTAGCTGCCCCATCTGAAAATCAACCACTTGGATATCGAGACAAGTATGTCAACTCACATCAAACCAGGCCCGAAACCAAAACGTGACGACGGAAAGGACGACAGAAGGCATCACGTCAACCCTCCAAACAAACCGAAACATCCAACGCTTCCGACTCACAAACCAGATAAATAACAAGTTTTTGGGGAACGGGAGGGTTCCGTAGTTACTTTGGAAGGAACCCTTACCAACGAGTGCTCCTCGCTTTACCGGCTAATCCACCGATACTCGCTCAATCTCATGCAAAATTTCTCGACTTAAACGGCCACGTTTAAAGTCACCATCCGTAACTTCCCCAAGGCTACAACGCCTTGCGTCATTGCCTACGACTACGCCAGAATCCGCCGGCTTGTGCGTCTGGCATGCGGGTCTTATCGTTTCGAGGTCACTGAAAATCAGTGATCGGGTTTGGTAGCCCGGTATTCCAGGCGCATGGCGCTACCTCTTTGCAGTGATCGTTCTCGTCTCTGCTTTTTATGGTGGCCGTGCGCAGGGCTTCTTCGGAAGCGCCGGGTTCCTGGACCGGTCTACCAACCTGAGCATGGCCACCACCCTACGTTTGGTAGCGAAGGCTGATGGCTCCTAGATAACTTTCCAGGAGATACATCCATGATCAAACCAACACCCAACCCACCCGAAACCGACCCAACCTCCCCCTACGAATCCCCCAATTCCAAAAAGCTCCACGACGCCGCCGAGCGTGCGCTGGATCACTATCTCTTCCCCGCCGCCGGGGTCATGTCGTCCTGCAACGAGCCCGAGCGGATGTACCTGGCCAATCCGAAGTTCAACACCGAATGTTTGCTGGCCAATGCCAGCGAAACCCTGAGTTCGGCGAGCGAGATGCTCAGTAACTTCGCTGCCCTGCTCGATCCGTCGAACCGCAAGACGGCGCTGGGTATTGCGCAGGTGGTGATGATTGCCGAGCTCGCGGTGAATCAGGCGCTGGATCACGTCGAAGTGGCGTAACCGGTCGGTTCCTGTAGAAGCAGTCGATGGCTGCTTCTACAGCGCGATTTGTTTGGGATATCTAACGCCCGTTCAGTTTTCAAAATGTTGCATCATGAGCGCCCATGACTTGCGTCAGGCTCGGATACCATCCGCTTCGCTCACTCGGTGAAGTCTCGATGAATAGCTCTGGTGCTGCGCGGGGGGCTTAGGAGAAATGGAGATCATGGAGAAATAGATGAAGCGGTTGTTCCTTGGACCCTTATTCGGAGTGCTATTTGTTTTGGCCGGTTGCGCAAAGGCCGAACCGCACTGTGAGGATTTTCTTGCAAAACTCAGCGACAAACCTGAGTTTGTTGAGCTTCTGGAATGCACCTAGGACAACAACTTACAAGGAAAGCCTCTCGTTGCTCGCTACCGAGTAAAAGGCCTTGATGCACTTGAAGCTGAGCGATACATGAATCAGAGCTTCGGTCTTCCAAAGCTTCAGCACATGTGTTGCGGATGGGATTCAGCCCTGTTCTTCTATCGCGATAAAAGAACACGTCTGGGGTACATGCTGGGTATGGGGTCCGAAGAGACGCCAGTAGACAAACGGGATTCGTGGTCAGAAATAAAGTATTTCTACATCAAAGTGTCCCTCTTCACTGAAGACACCTAAGCACAACGTCGGCTCTGTCAGAACCATCAAATGAAGCTAAAACCACTCCTCATCACCCTTCTCTGCTGCATCAGCCCCCTGTCCCACGCAACCGACGTCCCGCTCAAAGAACATATGCCCTTTGTAACCGCACGAAAGGCCTTGATCAAAAACGGCTGGAAGCCGAACCCGACCTATACAGGTGAATACGGGGTCGAAAACATCCTTCAGAGAAAAGGCTTCACTGAAATCGAGTCGTGTACGGTTGGTCTTCAATTCTGCAGTTTCAACTACGTCAGGAACGGCGTCTGTCTGGGCGTGGCGACTGTCGGGGAAGAGGTCAAAGACATGAAGGTCTATTCCTGGAGTTTCAAATGTCCTGAGAAGGATTGAGGGTCTTTAAAACGCCTCAATCCTGCTGCCGCACCATGACTGACAGCCCGGACACCAGATTCAGGTGTCGGATCGATGGGCCGACCAGTGTTTCATTTCTTCTGCAATAAAGTGGTTTACCAGGTCACGGTACATCTGTTCGATTGCATCCGGGCTCAAGCCCTCAGCCTCGGCCCACTGGCGTCGTGTTGCCAACATCGCCTTGAAACGCTCCGGAGCACGCACGGAAGTTGCTGAGGTCTTGTATTTCGAGGCCGCCAGTACGTATTGAAAGCGCTTGCCCAACAGTTTGATAACAGCCTGATCAAGGGCATCGATTTCGCGTCGGATATCCTCCATGCCTGCGCACTCTTCGGGCTGCAACTGATTGATGACGTCCATGTTGTTTGGCTCCGTTTGCTGAAATTGTCATATAGGTGGGCGACTTGATTTACTACGCCGACAACGCTCAGAGCAGTAGCGCACGTCCTCCCAGCAGCGAGCCCACTTCTTCCTCCATGTAAATGGAAGGCCGCAGGTCGCGCAGGTTTTGACGGGCAGCTCGCTTTTTTTCACAACGACTCCCCATCGTCCAATTGCTTGAGCAACCACTCGCCGCGTTGCCAAAGCGCCTGTTGTTTTGCTTCCGGCATGCGGTCGAGGTTTTTGTAGATGATGCTCATGCGTTGATTGCCGCGCAGTCGGTCGCCGTGACGCATTAGAAAGTGCCAGTAGAGCGAGTTGAAAGGGCAAGCGTCGTCTGTGGTGCTTTCGCTCACTTTGTAGGCGCAGCCACGGCAATAGTCGGACATGCGCTTGATGTATTGGCCGCTCGCACAATAGGGTTTGGAACCGAGATAGCCGCCATCGGCGTGCATGACCATGCCCAGCGTATTGGGGAGTTCCACCCAGTCGAAGGCGTCCATGTAGATCGCCAGATACCACTCACATATTTCACCCGGTGCGATACCGGCGAGCAGTGCGAAGTTGCCGGTCACCATTAGTCGTTGAATGTGGTGGGCGTAGGCATGTTCCAGGCTCTGGCTGATGGCCTGGCGCATGCAGTTCATCTGCGTTTTACCTGTCCAGTAGAACTCTGGAAGCGACCGGGTATTACCAAAGGCATTTCCCTGGGCATAGTCAGGCATCTTCAGCCAGTAGACACCTCGGACATATTCACGCCAGCCGATCAGTTGTCGAATAAAGCCTTCGGCGGCGTTGAGTGCAATGCTGCCGGACCAATATGCAGATTCCACATCGCTGCAAAGCTGGCGAAGATCCAGCAAGCCGATATTAAGTGCCGCGCTTATACGCGCATGAAACAGAAACGGCTCATCGCTGGCCATGGCGTCTTGATAGTCGCCGAAGGCTGCCAGGCCCCAATCGAGAAAGTAATCCCACAGGGCCTGAGCTTCGGCGTGGGTGACCGGATAGTCGAACGTGTCGAGTGCGCCATAGTGACCGGAGAAGTGTTTGGCAACTAACGCAAGCACATCCCGGGTGATTGCATCTGGCGTAAAACGGGCTGGCGCAGGCGGCCTGACACCCTTGGGCAAGGCTTTACGGTTTTCCGCATCAAAGTTCCAGGCGCCTCCGACCGGGGTGCCGTCGCCATTGAGCAGCAACCCGCTCTTGCGGCGCATCTCTCGATAAAAGAACTCCATGCGCAGCTGTTTTTTGCCCTGCGCCCAGTGAGCGAAATCGGCACGTGAGCAAAGAAAGCGACGATCGGAATGCCACTTGATCGCCAAGCCACAGTTCCTGATTGAATGCTCCAGTCGCCAGTCACCGCACTCCGTGATATGGAGTTCAGCCGGTTGCAGGCGTGCCTGCCAGCGGTGCAACTCGCTCGGTACGGAGCCGGTATTTTCCGGATCATCGAGCGTTACGTACTGCACCCTGAATCCCCTTTGCCGCAACGCTTCGGCGAAGTGGCGCATAGCGCTGAAAATCAGGACGATCTTTTGCGGGTGATGAGGAACATGGCTGGCCTCTTCCATCACCTCGACCAGGAGCACCGTATCGCGCTCTTGATCCAGCCCCTGCAGCGAGGCGAGGTCGAAAGATAATTGGTCGCCCAGGACGAGGCACAATCGGCGAGTGGTATTCATCAATCAGGTTCCAGTTAATGGGAAGCGTGAGTGCCCGACGATTTCGTGGATTTAATCCACGCAACGCTTTTCAAGAAGGGAGACCTGAATTCTTGTACAGGAATAATGAAATGTACAATTTTATTGCAGTGTGTTGGAGGGGACACGCCAAGCGCGTCACCAAAACCAATACGGCAAAAACTTCGGCGTGGGCTCGATCATGAGTTCCAGGTGGTAGGTGATGGGATTGAAGAAGAACATATCCAGTATCAGAAAGGCCCCTACCCCAAACGACAGCGTCATGAACTCACGGTAACGATGCTCGACGAAGTACTCGCGTTTGGCATGCAAGAAGCTCAATAGCGCACACAACCCCAGGCCTACGCCCAGGAAGTTGGGCTGTAACGGGAATTCGGCAAAGTTGTTGTACAACAACACCAGCAACAGCATCACCAAACCGACGATGGGCAACCGCAGGCAGAACTTCAACAAACCGTTTTTGGCGCGTAGGAATGCGGCTTCGTGGCTGACGAAGATATAGGCCGCCAACAGGGAAATGGCCGGGGTGATTGCCATGATGTAGCGCGCTTTTTTGGAGCTTGGGATCGTGAACAGCACAAGCAGCACCAGCAGCCACCCTGTCAGGTAGAGCAGCAGGTCGATGTCTTTGTGGCGGTTGGAACTGAAGAACTGTTTGTACTTTTTCAGGATCACGTTGACCGAGAAGAACACCGTGATGCCGTAGGTAAACAGGCCAGCGGAAAAGTAGAAGTAGTAGCGAGGTGCACGATCAGAAGAAAAACGCCCCAGCCCCTGCATGGTCAATACATCGGCGAGGAACGCGTCCCCTCCTTGCAAGTAGGCAGCCCAGGCCAGCAGGGCCATTCCGGCGGCCAGGATCAGGCCGGCGAGCACTGAAAACAGCAGCAACATTCGCCATTGGCGACTCAGCAAGTAATAAGAGCCAATGACACACGCGGGGGCAATCAACCCAATAGGCCCGCGAAAGGCAAAGCCAAGTGCAATCCCCACAAACAGAAACACCAGGCGGCTCGGGTCTTTCTTAACATCGGCCGAATAGGCGATGTAAAAGCAGATCAACGTAAACAACGCCGGATAGATATCAAGTGCCAACGAGTTCACGCCGTCCAGAAAGGCCCAGGTCAACAGACTGAAAAGTACGCCATACACGCCCCACTTCCGGTTATGCAGCGCCCCCAGTCTATAAATGAACACCAGCATCAAGGAGGCGGCTATGCAGGACGGAAGGCCCATTGAAAGAATGGACACGCGGCCAAACGGCAAGGAAAACAGGTACACCAGAAGTGTGGTGGTGACCGTGTAGTCGGGATAGGGATTCAGGTCGTCAGCGATGGGAAACAGCGTGACCCCGTTCAGCAACATGTAATCGGCAAAGTCGACAAAACGCGTTGTGTAGTTGAGGACAGCAGGTTTGTACTGCAACACCATGAACACGACCAGTGTCAGGAAGAAAATGCTCAGACACGGCCTTCTTACAACAAATCCTTTCAACATGCCTACCCGCCAGATGCGCTCAAGAACAAGCGGGGCATCATATCGATCCATCGGACATCCTTCAGTGAAATTGCTCTTTTGGGCTACAGCCCTGAAATCTGGAGAACACCGAAAGTGCAGCCTTGC
Source organism: Pseudomonas sp. SDO52101_S400 (assembly GCF_054071635.1). NCBI lineage: Bacteria > Pseudomonadati > Pseudomonadota > Gammaproteobacteria > Pseudomonadales > Pseudomonadaceae > Pseudomonas > Pseudomonas sp. SDO52101_S400. The sequence goes on from NZ_JBSVWF010000017.1 coordinate 53,776, forward strand.
TCCCCGGAAAGTTCAACTTGAGCCTAGCCCACGACAAGGACTATTCAAGCAATACGCTCCCACCCTGCGCGTCGGAAAGTGTTGATCACCTACCAAATTCACTTGTCGTCAAAATGATGAGTATGAGCCCGCAAGGAATCGGGTATTCCCACATGAATCAATCCGCCCGCCTCAATCCACGACTGAGTTGATTGATAAGCCCGTTGCAGCAGTTGGTCCGTCTGGTTGAAGTCGAACACCGAAGCGTCCAGCGGACATAACGGCGGGACAACATGGATAGCCGCGCGTGCACTGTACAACTCGATGTCGCGCACCAGTTGACGCATGCTCATCAAGTTGAGCGTGTGCAAGGCCAGCGCGACAAGTCCGCTCGGTGGACACGGGCAAGCACAGCCGAACCCGGTGGGCAGAACGACAACTCGCGTTGCCCCTAATGCAACCGCACTGGCAATCGGCGTGTTGCTGGAAACTCCGCCATCAACCAGGAACTTCGCGCCGACTTGCACGTTGGGAAACACCAGCGGAATCGCAGCACTGGCCAACAAAGCCTGTTCGGCGCTGCCGCTGGATAAAAGCTCTTCGGCACCGTTCAGTAGATTGGTGGTGACGATATACAGCGGTAGTTCGGTCTCTTCGATCAATTCGACCGGCAGCGATCGGCGCACCAAACGATGCAGCGCAGATGCACTCAACAAGTGCCCGCGACGATTGAGGATGCCCTTCAGGGTGTCGAGTACCGAGAACGGAAACACATCGGACTGGCGCAAGCCGCGCCAGAAATCCGCAAGTTCGGCCACGCCTTGGGCATTGGGTCTGGCGGCGAAGTAGGCGCCGTTGATCGCGCCGACTGAAGCGCCAATCACCAGGTCGAATGCGACCTCGGCCTCGACCAGCGCCTCCAACATCCCGACCTGTACCGCGCCCAGACTCCCGCCACCGGCAAGGACAAGCGCAGTTTTGACTGTTGGCATGGCACACCCGACCGAAATGCTGCCCAGACCTGAAAAGCATAGCTGGCCGACGACCGCGTCCGGCGGAATGTTTTGAGCGCTGAATTGGGGACTACACTTGATCTTGGGTTACGACGTTGTTCGAACCCGGAGCCCCCCTATGCCAGCTGCACCTGAAGCGACCCATGCCGTTCGCCTGCGCCCCAAGAACAGCCATCCCCGGTGGTTGAGGCTGGCGCATTGGCTGAATGCTTTGGCGGTGCTGGTCATGGTCACCAGCGGCTGGCGCATCTACAACGCTTCCCCACTTTATGGTTTCAATTTTCCCAACTCGATTACCTTGGGCGGCTGGCTGGGCGGCGCGTTGCAATGGCACTTCGCGGCCATGTGGATGCTGGTGGTGGTCGGCCTTCTCTACTTGATGACCAATGTATTGAGTGGTCGTCTGTCGCGGCGTTTTTTTCCGTTATCGATCAAAGGTTTTTTTCAGGATCTGGGGGCCGCGCTGCAAGGACGGTTGGGGCATGCCGATCTCAGCCATTACAACCAGGTACAGCGTGTCGCGTACTTGTTTGTGATGCTCGACATCACCGTGCTGGTGATGTCCGGGCTGGTGTTGTGGAAGTCCGTTCAGTTTCCGCTACTGCGTGAACTGTTGGGCGGCTACGACAGCGCCCGGCATGTGCACTTCATTGCGATGTCTTTGTTGGTGGCGTTCTTTGTCGTGCATCTAGTGATGGTCGCGCTCGTTCCCAAGACGTTGTGGGCCATGATTGTCGGCCACAAGGAGCGCCTATGAACAAGCATGTGCAAAGGCCGGAGCTGGATGAATCGTCCATCCTGAAGGACGCCCGCAAAGTGATTGCCTCTCGAATAGAAGACCGCTCTCGCCGCACTTTCCTGTTGCGCAGCCTGACGTTGGGCGGAGTGGCGTTGCTGTCCGGCTGCAATATCTCGGATAACGAAAGCGTTGATACAGCGCTCTCTTCCATATCGCGCTTCAACGACAGGGTGCAGGGCTGGCTGTTCAACCCGAACGCCATGGCGCCCACCTACTCCGAGTCGATGATTACCCGGCCGTTTCCCTTCAATGCGTATTACGGCATCGACGAAGCGCCCGCCGTCGATGAAGACAGCTACCGACTGGAAGTTACCGGCATGGTGGCCGACAAGCGCAGCTGGAAACTGGAAGAACTGCGGGCCATGGCCCAGACCGATCAGATTACTCGACACATATGCGTCGAGGGCTGGAGCGCCATCGGTCGTTGGGGTGGCGTACGTTTCAGTGACTTCCTCAAGCGCGTTGGCGCCGACACGGACGCCAGGTACGTCGGCTTCAAATGCGCCGACGATTACTACACCAGCATCGACATGGCCACGGCCTTGCACGCCCAGACGCTGCTGACGCTGACCTACGACGGTGCAGTACTGCCGCGTGAATATGGCTTCCCGATGAAACTGCGCATGCCCACCAAACTGGGCTACAAGAACCCGAAACACATTCAGGCGATTTTCGTCACCGATACCTATCCCGGGGGTTATTGGGAAGACCAGGGCTATAACTGGTTTGGTGGTAGCTGACGTCTATCAGTGCCCGATATTTTCTTGTGCGAACCCTGCCCGACCAAAAGCCAGCACACAGCCCGGTCAGCCCCTTATCCAACAAGGGAGACCGGGATGTGTGCCGTTCAGTTATTGGTTATTGACGGTGATGTAGGGGTCCCAGGTGTGGTCTGTGCCAATCTGGTTAAGGTCACGGTCGTACAGGGCGAAGTTGATGGTGTACCAGAGTTTTCCTGGATTCAGAGCAGTGGCTTGCCACAGGCTGTACGTCACATCGGTTTTGGAAATACCGCCCTGAGCCCCCTTGTTCAGATAGATCACCACACCGGGCACGTTGAAAGAGACAGGTGGCGAGATAGTGCCTTTGTAGTCGCCGCCCTGATGCGGGTCGCCGGGCTGAACGTTTTTGATCTGTGCGATACGGTCGAAATTGCGCGACAGCGTGGTGGCACGCCAGCGAATGTTGTCGCCGGTTTTGACATCGATCCACAACTCGTTGCCGCCTTCGCCGGTGTTGCCGCTGGCATGCGGATCGACGGCATCGCGCGTCACCAGCATGGAAATCGCACCGCCGACATCGCCGGGATGGGCAATCAGGTAATCGGCATCGATATTGACGAGCACGTCATAGGTACTGGTCGCACTGGACATTTTGCAGCTCCTTGTTGGAATGGCATGACGACCGCGCCCGCAAAGGCTGTCCGGCTCATCCGGTCCCTGGATGCGGTCTGGGGAGAACGATAGGAGATGGCTTGATGGTGTCAACGTGCGATCAGTTGACGCGGGATATATGCGGTGTGATGCGGTGCGACCAAGGCTTTGATTTGCTTTCGCGATGACCGATCTATTAACCGATCGTGGGATTTTTTCCGACTGCTTTAATCGACAAAGGCGCACAGCTTTTGTCGTAAAAAGCCGCATGACTCACACCTAATTTAGACAAAACAACGGGAGCGCCTCAAAGCCTTGAGGCCTCCTGGATTCCGCTCCGCCACCGCTGAGCGAAGGAGCCTAAAGCGTTGACCACGAGCCTCACCGGCTCCACCGCCGCCGCCACTTCCGGCATTGGCTAGGCGGCCAGCGGCGTCGGCGCGATACTGCCGGGGTGAAGGTCTACTCGCTCTCGTACCACCAGTTTTCCAGATTTTGTTCGAGCCCCCACGTTTTGGCCAAGCGTTTAAGGAGCACCACTCTACGCTGCTGTAGCTCAGGCATAGTCCATGTCGAAAACTCGCGGACTTCACTGGTCAAGGTGAACGCACAAGAATCCCCAGACGCAAAGTACTTACTTTTTTTCTTGTCGAAATCATAGTTTTTGGCAGCTGAGTTCTTGCGAAAATTGAGCAGTACCAGATTAGCCAGGCTGTGCACCCAATCAGCATGCTCGTTTGGATCGGGAAACCACTGTGCCCATTGAGACCCGGCATCAATTTTCTGCGGACAGACATGTTCAACAGAAATTACCGGGTAATCATAGTTTGCAGAACCATCGGAAGATGCCTGCTCCAGCCTCAACAATAGAGGCTTAACGACCTTGGAGGCGAGGTAAACGCTTCCGTCCAAAGCATCAAACAAGGCAGAAGCCTCATCCTGTTCAAGCTCTAGACCGGCCGTTCGCTCGCGCGCTCCAGATCTTTGTTTTATGCCTGTTTGAGGCTCTAATTCATCGAGCACATCGGTATAGCGCGCGATACGTACGTTAACATCTGCGCGAGTCAAGAACAGGAAATAGGCCAGTCGCTCCAACTTGAACACAATGGTCGAGACATCATCCCGAACTCCCCCATTACTTTGACGCAAACACAGCAGCAAGGATGGCAACCAGTCTCGGTTATCAAGCCTTTCCAGCGAGCGAACCAGAGCAGCTGTCGTAGTCCCATAACGAGTACGAAGCTGTTCAGTATCCATGGCCAACATTAATGCGTCAGCGTAAGGCTCGAGTACCGCGCCGACGAAGTCGACGGGGGCCTCCCGGAAAATCGGTACGTGCTCGGGAAAGCCAGTTTCTAAAGCAGACCTCGGTTTATCCCGCTCGAAAATCATACGAATGTGGACAAATAGCGCGTTGAACATTTCGCGTCCGAGTCCGACCTCTATGTCCTCCCAGCGCTGAGCGAGGGCTGTTTCCTTGTCCATTCCGGCTCGCTCAAGCAAATCCGCTTTAAGGATATCGGTGGCGGACAGATCCAGGCCTCTTGCGTTCAATACAGTAAAAATTCTACGAGCCGCTACTTCGGTCGGAACTTCAACTACAACGAGATAGCAGCTTTGGAGTAAAAAACGCAGCAAATCATCACGCCCTTCCTCGCCCATCGCGAGTAACCGTGCGCGGATGATTGCAGTATTTTCAATAATGCGTGCTTTCGCCCCTGACTGCCCTTCTAGCGAAGGCAGTTGGCCAGTTGCCCCTCGGGTTTGAACATGTTTCTCAAAAAAAGCCTGGTCCTTTTGACGCAATTGGAGGCGTAGTGCTTCGGGGATACCCTCATCCTTATTAGCCAATTGCTTGATGTAATTTTCCCGCGCTGCCTGTGCGACGAGTTCTGCGGTCAAATCTCGGATCACACTAAACAGGATTGTCAGCGTAGTCAGGCGCTGTTGACCATCAACCACCCGTGATGCCGGGTTGCCGTGAGTCTTAACAAGAACGATGCTGCCAAGAAAGTAAAAACCACCGGCAACGGCAGTTGGTGCCATCGCATCTTCCAGGTCTGCAAGCAGCTCCTGTACCTGGGTCGACTCCCAAGCATATGGCCGCTGATAAGCAGGAATCGTAAAGGCATAGTCCTTTGAAAAAACCTCAACTACCTTCTTGTGAGCGGCCTCTATTCGCAATTGTGCAGCGTCAAGCATGGGAACCTCGTAAATACTGTCTCGGTAATATGATCAACCACAATGATGACGAGCTGCTTTTTAGTAGGTGGTCGAGCAGAATTCCGTTCCGTTGGCAGTTAATTTGAAAACGAGAGAGTACCGCGCAGAGTGGCGCATTGCTATTACTGGCAACATTAAGGTACGGCTGAGCCATCGACTGGATGATGCGATCGAAAAGCTGATGCAACTAACGGGTGGAAGGCTGTCGCGAGCTAAAAGCTACCCATCATTGCGAGGGCATTGGATCAAAAATGGATTTCCTGTTCAACGTACTGGCTTACAAGGTTGGCACTTTCGTCCTGCGCCCGCTGAGTGGCGGTCGTTTCAAGGGAGAAAGCGGTTTTGCCTGGGGCTCGGCACTCGCCGTTGGCGGTTTGGTGCTGTATGCACCCTTTGTGATTATTATCGCCCTGCTCATTTATTACGGCGGCGGATAGCTATCGCATCATCTTGAGAAGCGCACGATGCGTTTCATCATCAAATCCAATCAATATCGACGCATAAAAATGAAAACATCCGCCATCACTTTATTGGCAGTTCTATCGCTCACTCAAACAACCCCCTCCTTCGCAGACAACCTCAACGGAAAGAGCCTCTACACACAAAGATGCGCCGTGTGCCACGGGCCCGATATCAAAGGAACCGGGCCGTTGGCCCATAAAAGCAATCCTCCGACACCTGACCTGACGACCCCCGCCTTCAAGAAACGATTGAGTGATTACCCAGGCGTGATCGTGTCCTCGATCATCCTTCGCCCGAACGGCGACCTGATTCCAAAAACCTTGCGCGAGAATGGTGTGAAGATCCCGCCGCACGCCTGGAGCGTCGGCGATTTTCGCGATTTGAATCAGTACATGAACGATGTCATTTCAAAAAAACAGCACTAAGCCGGGCAACAGTCCCGTTCAGCGTTCGTCGGCCTTTTTGTCGGTGCCTTTTATGTTCTCAATCAGGTCAACGACGTAGTCCTGATTGAAGCCCGCCACGAATGACCAGAACAGCAACTTGGCGTAGGCCGCGTACCCCTCCGCATGCTGGCAAAAAATGTCGTTGAAGATTTGCTTCAAACATTTCGGATCGTCGTCCGGAACGATCACCGGAAACAGATCGCCCCTGATAACGCCGGAAAGGAACAGCAGATACAACAGCCCCGCCAGTATCCCGCCGATGAATGAAGGCAGTATCAAAGCGAACCATGACTTGGCGAGGTTTTCGATTTCCGGATCGGTCAGTATCGACAGTCGTCGGTGAAACCCTACGTAGCCCCCGATATTCCCGGCGATACAAACGATAAAGGGCACTTTGTAGTCGGGCAGACTGTAAGTGACGGCAATCGCCAGCAACAAGAGGGCTATGAAAATCCAGAAGATTCGCTTCCAGATGATGTTGAGGTCGTCCTGACGATTCATGATCAGCTCCCTGATCCTGGTCATGTGTTGATCTTCATGACGATAGACGAATCCTGTCGCACGCATGAAAGATCAAACCGAAAAATGCCTCGAAGGTTGGCTTCTGAAGCAACACGCACCCTCGCGGCATATCGGATGCCACCGCTCAGCCCAACCGCATCGACACTTCAATATCATCGGCAAACGGCACGCTGATGTAGCCGTTCTGCGGCGAGCGCACATGAGCCAGGTATTCCGGGCAGTAATCGGTGTTGTCGGCAATCACCAGCGCCCCGGGCCGCAGGTGTTTTTCAACCAGGTTCAACACGTCGCCATACAACGCCTTGGCGCCATCCAAAAGGAGCAGATCAATAGTTTCCGGAAGATCGCTCGCCAGGGTCACCAGCGCATCGCCTTCGCGAATTTCAATCAGATCACTGACGCCTCCTTCAACGAAGTGAAGGCGTGCCAGTTCGACTTTCGACGGTTCGAATTCGCTGCCGATCAGCACGCCACCGCCGTTGTCCCGCAGGGCCGCTGCCAGGTGCAGGGTCGACAATCCGAACGAAGTACCGAACTCGACAATGGCTTTGGCCTGGGTGCTACGGGCCAGCATGTACAGCAGTTTGCCGGTGTCGCGGGAGACGGGCAGCCACAGGTCCTTGAGCATTCCGTAGAGTTCGCGGTACTCGGTTTTGCTGTGCATCAGGCGTTCGCGTTCTTCGTTGGAGACGGCGCTCAGGATCGGACTAGTGGCGGCGCTGGCCTGGGTGTAAAGGCGTTCGATCAGGGTGGCCAGGGGTTCGGTGGTCAAGGTTGTCATGGTGGTTTTCCGTCAGTTGAGGGCTAAAATGCGAATGATTCGTCGCGTTTAAATGATGCGAGCGAATGGCCCGATCCGCTATTCGCATTCCCTCTTCATGCCTGAGCCGACCATGACCGACCGCCAGACTGCCCGTATTTCCTCACGCAAACAGCCACAGCAGGCACGCTCCGCCGAGCTGGTTTCGGCGATTCTTGAGGCGGCTATTCAGGTTTTGGCCAATGAAGGCGCGGCTCGATTCACCACGGCGCGGGTCGCGGAAAAGGCTGGCGTGAGCGTTGGCTCGCTGTATCAGTACTTCCCGAACAAGGCTGCGATTCTGTTTCGGTTGCAGAGTGATGAGTGGTTGCAGACCACCGAGATGCTGCAGCGGATTCTGCAAAATCGCGAGGCACCGCCACTGGATCGCTTGCGCACGCTGGTGCATGCGTTTATCCGATCGGAATGTGAAGAGGCGCAAATGCGCGGCGCATTGAGCGATGCGGCGCCGCTCTATCGTGATGCGCCCGAGGCCCATGAGGTGCGGGCGGCGGGAAAGCGGACCTTCGAGGCGTTCATGGTTGAATTGCTGCCCGAGGCGAGCGAATCCACTCGCACACTGGCCTGCGATCTGATCCTGGCCACGCTCAGTTCGGTGGGGAAGGATTTTTCATTAAGCCCGCGTACTGACGACGAAATCACAGCACGGGCGGAGGCGATGGCAGACATGTTTCGTGCTTACGTCGTTTCGCTGGATGCCAGGTAAAGCTGTCGGTATGCCGTCACCAGTTGCCCTTGATTGAACGCCAGATTGCGGCCGCTGGGGTTCGGCAGAATCCACACTGCGGCGCCCCCAAACGTGGTGTCCTGCAGCCCCCATTCAATCGACTTTTTCCCGGACAACCCGGCATACGCAGCCTTGCCGAGAAACGCCACGAAGCGCGGCGAATACCGGGTGATCTTGCGTTCGAAACCCACAGTCGCAGCAGTGAATTCGTCCGCTGACAATTGATCGGCCCGAGCCGTCGCCCGCTCGACCACAGCGGTCAGCCCGCAGTGAAACTGCAGGATCGAGCGATCGTTTTCCGGCCTCACCTCGTGGGGGGTGAACCCGGCCAGGTGCAATGTGCGCCAGAAACGATTGCTTCGTCCGGCGAAGTGATGCCCCTGCTCCGCCGCCAGCAAGCCGGGGTTTATCCCGCAGAACACCACAGCCAGGCCTTCGCTCAGGATGTCTTCCAATCCCATATGAACCTCTCAGCCACAGATGACGCTGACGGCGTTGCGTGCCTGAGCGGTCAGCTCCTCGCGGGACTTACCGGCCCGGGCGCGGATCGAGATGCTGTGCAGCAGCGAAGACGCGAGCATGGCCAGTGCAGCTAGATCGGTATCCGGTTTCAGTTCGCCGGTATCGAGCGCCTTCTGCAAGCGGGCTTCCAGATCCGCGTCGAGCTGGCTGAGTCGCAGGGACAACACCTTGCGGATCTCCGGGTCTTCGACCGCTTCGGTGGTTGCCGTGCCGATCGCAAAACAGCCACGGGGCTGGCCATCGCCGGAAAAGTAGATCGCCAGTTGCCCTTCGTAAAAGCCGGTCAGCGCCTGCTCCAGGGTCAGGTTGCCGTCGTTCAAGGCGGCCTGCATCGCGGCATGGGCGGTTTCCCAATATTGGTCGAGCGCCTTGATGTAGAGCGCGTGTTTATCGCCGAACGCGGCGTACAGGCTTGGGCGATTCATGCCGGCAGCGGTGGCGATGCTGTCCAGCGAAGCAGCCGAGTAACCGGTGTTCCAGAACACGCCGAGCGCTTGTTGCAGCGCGGTTTGCGGGTCGTAGGCACGTGGGCGGCCACGGCCTTTTCCTTCTGTCGGTTTATTTTGTGCCATCTCGTATAAATTCCTTGCGGGAAAGTTTGGTCGCTCATATTCTTACACCATCGCACAAAATTAAGGAACCAGAAATTCCTTGATCGGCAGGTTTGTTGTAACAGCGCTCGTACCGGGGCTGGCGACGACGAAACAGCGGCAGCGGAGCCACCCTCCAACACCGCGCACGGACTTGATGATGCACAGCCTTTAACGACGCCCGGGCCGCTGACGAATTCGCACAGGGACCCAGCCCTTTGGAGTACCGATCATGACTCAGCCATTCGATCTCGCCGCCGCACAAATCAGTGCCCACCCGGCTGACGCACCCGCAAAAAAACCGCTCAAGCAGAAGTTGCGACCGCTGCTGTTGGGTGGCATCCCCGCCCTCTTCGCCGTCATTGGCTACGGCCAATACCTTGCCAACGAGCCCTTCGTTTCCACCGATAATGCTTATGCGCGCGTGGCCAAGGCCTCGATCAACGCACGGGTTTCCGGGCAAGTGGTCGAGATCGCCGTCGACGACAACCAACCGGTGCAAAAAGGCCAGGTGCTGTTTCGCATCGACCCCAAGCCTTTGCAGATCGCTGTCGACCGCGCCGAAGCCCAGCTCGGCAATGCTCGGCTGCGCATCGACGGCCTCAAGGCCAGCTACCACCAGCAACAGGCCGAACTGCAATCGGCCAAGGCTTCGGCGGATTTCGATCAGAAAGAGTTCGCCCGCAAGAAAACCCTGGTCGCCACCGAGTTCGTATCACGGGCGGTTTACGAACGCGCCGAAACCGACCTTAAAGTCTCGCGCCAACACATCGCGTCCATCGAACAACAGATCGCCAGCACCGTCGTCGCGTTGAATGGCAATCCGGACATCGCCGTCGACAGTCACCCGACCGTGCGTGAAGCCAAGGCCCAACTCGATGAAGCGCAGCTGTATCTGTCCTACGCGACCGTCACCGCGCCGGATGATGGCATCGTCGCCAAGGTCGATGATTTGCAGGTGGGCAACTACGTCAACAACGGTGCGCCGGCGTTCGCGTTGATTTCCGATCGTGAAATCTGGGTCGAGGCCAACTTCCGCGAGACGCAACTGACGCACATGCGCCCCGGTCAGCCCGCGACCATCACCCTCGATACCTACCCGGATCGTCAGTTCAAGGCGCACGTCATCAGCATGAGCCCCGGCGCCGGTGCCGACTTCGCCCTGCTGCCGCCGGAGAACGCCACCGGCAACTGGGTGAAGGTGGTGCAGCGGGTGCCGGTCCGTCTGGAGCTGGACGAGGCCGACCCTGCCCTGCCGCTGTTTTCCGGCACCAGCGCCACGGTCAAGGTCGATACCGGGCACCGCGCGCCATGGTGGCATCCGCTCAAATCGTTGTTGGCCGCAGGTAACTCGTGATGAACACCTCGACAGCAGATGCACGGGCGCTGAGGTTTGTCGCCCTGCTCGCCACTTACATGCAGTCAGCCAACCTGCCGTTGCCGAATGCTGCGCTGCGCCTGATCCAGGGCAGCCTGTCGATGACTGACGATCAGGCCGGGTGGGTTTTCACGTCCTATCTGGCAGCGAGCGCGATCACCCTGCCGGTTGCGCAATGGCTGGCCGGGCGCTTCGGTTTGAAGCGGGTTTACCAGATTGCCCTTGCCGCGTTCGCCCTCGGGCTGTGGCTCGCAACCCTGGCCGGCACGCCGCTGGAGTTAATCGGCGCCCGCATCCTGCAAGGCCTGGCCAGTGGCGTGATTGCGCCGTTGTCGATGGCCATTGCACTGGAGACGTTGCCCGCCGAACGCCGTCCCGCGTTCGGCCCGAAATGGACGGCGCTGGTGCTGTTCGGCATTGTCAGCGGCCCGAGCATTGGCGGGTTGATCTGCGAGTATTTCGACTGGCGCCCGATGTTCTACCTCAGCCTGCCGCTGACAGCGTACATCTTCCTGGTGGTGACGTTGTTGCTCGCCGAGAAGAAAGCAGATCCGCGTCCGGCATTCGATTTCTTCGGCTTCGGCACTTTCACCCTCGGCATGATCGCCCTGCAAATGCTGCTTGATCGGGGCGAACGGCTGGACTGGTTCGATTCGCCGGAAATCTGGATCGAGGCGTTGGCCTGCGCTCTCGGCTTGTACCTGTTCATCGTCCATGCGCTCACCCGCAAGACGCATTTCCTCAGCAAAGGCTTGTTCGGTGATCGCAACTTCATGCTCTCGACAGTAATGTTTTTCGCCCTCGGTTTCGTGCTGCTGTCGACCATGGCACTGACCTCGCCAATGCTCGACGAGATCCTCGGCTATCCGCCGGACACCACCGGATTGCTGACCGTCCCGCGTGGCATCGGACTGGTGGGCGCGTTCCTGCTGATGGGCCGTGCGCCAGCGTGGATCGACGCCCGGCTGTTCGTCGCCACGGGCATCGCACTGGTGGTGTACGCCAACTGGCTGATGCTCGGTTATTCGCCACTGATGGACTGGACGCCCGTAGCCGTCACCGGGTTCATCCAGGGCGTCGGCCTCGGCATCTTGATGCCGGCGCTCAGCAAAACGGCGTTCAGCACCCTCGACCCGAAACTGCGCCCGGAAGCCACCGGTTTCTTCAACCTGATGCGGGTCTACGGCAGCACCCTCGGCGTCGCAGTGGTGCAGATTTTTTTCTTCAACAACACCCAGGCAATGCATTCGGCGCTGGCCAGCCACCTGACGCCCTATCGCGGCTTGATGCCGACTTCGTTGCCGACACTTGAAGGGCTCAACCATCTGGTGACCCATCAAGCGGCGTTCATCGCGGTGATGGGCCAATTCAAGATTCTGATGCTGGCGATGCTCGTGGTGAGCCCGCTGGTGGTGTTCCTGCGCAAGCCGGTTGCGGCCAACTGATTAACGTGGAGTCTGAACCATGAAAGTTTCTATGCGCTTCACCCCGCTGGCGATGATGGTGATGTTGTCCGCCTGCACCGTCGGCCCCGATTTCCAACGGCCTGACGCGAGTCAATCGCAGCACTACGACCAAGCCGCCGAACAACATTTCGACATGGGCAAGCGTGTCAACGGTGATTGGTGGTCGGCATTCCGCTCGCCGAAACTCGATCAGGTCGTACGTCGTGCCATCGACGGCAACCTGGGGCTGGCCGCCGCCGATGCGACCATTCGCCAGGCGGCATCTTCTGTCGCAGCGGCGGAAGGTGCGTTGTATCCGCAGGTGGATTTCGGCGCCTCGGCCGGTCGTCAACGCACCCACAACGGGCCGGAACCCACCGTTTCGAACTTCTACGCCATCGGGCCACGGGTCGCTTTTGATCTGGACGCATTCGGCGGCAACAAGCGTCGGGTCGAAGAACAGCAGGCGCTGACCGATCTGCAAAAGCATCGCTACGAAGCCGCGTACCTGACCCTGACCGGCGACGTCGCCAGCCAGGCGTTGCTGCTGGCCTCGGCCAACGCGCAGATTCAGGCCGTGCAAACGCTGTTGGCCAACGATACGAAAAACCTCGATCTGGTGCGCAAGGCCCAAGCGAGCGGCACCACCACGCGGATCGACGTGTCGCTGGCCGAAACCCGGCTCGCACAGGATCGCACGCTGTTGCCGCCCCTCGCCCAGCAGCGCGATGCGGCGCGGCACGCGTTGTCGATCCTGGCCGGCAAAGGCCCGGCAGACTGGATTGCGCCGGACTTCACCCTCGATGAGTTCGCCTTGCCGTCGAACATCCCGGTCAGCCTGCCGTCGGAAATGGCCCGCACCCGGCCGGACATCCTGCAAGCCGAATCCGAACTGCACATCGCTAGCGCGGCGGTGGGTGTGGCGACCGCCAATCTGTATCCCCGCGTTGAGTTGTCCGCCTCTTTGGCGCAAGCCGCGTCAGGCAATGGCGGCGCCGCACTCTGGGGATTCGCCGCCGGGCTGACTGCGCCGATCTTCAATGGCGGCACGCTCAAGGCTGAACGTCAGGGCGCGGTCGAGGGCTACAAAGCATCACTCGCCCGCTATCAGCAGACGGTGATTCAGTCCTTCGGCCAGGTCGCGGACACCTTGCAGGCGCTCAATCACGGCGCCGAACAAAACCTCGCTCAGGACGACGCCTTGCGCGCCGCCGACACCAGCCTGCGCCTGAACCAACAGGCTTACGCCCAGGGCGAAAACAGTCTGCTGCAAGTACTGGAAGCCGAACGTGCCTACCAGCAGGCGCTGCTCGGACAGATCCAGGTGAAGACCGCGCGTTATCTCGACTCGGTGCGCCTGTTCGTGGCGCTGGGCGGCAACTCGGTGGGTGTCTTCGATCAGAAAGTCGCGATGCGCGAAACCTCAAAACCTCTTTAAGGCCAAGCCGGAGAACGACATGACTTACGAAGCCTTTCACGATGAACTTCGCGACACCCGTTTGCCGCTGAACAACGGCGCCGGCTCGATGCCGGCGGTGGGGTTCGGCACGCTGTTTCGCGATTTGAGTACCACCACCGAAGCGGTCAAATGTGCGCTGGAAACCGGTTTTCGCCACTTCGATTGCGCCGAGCGCTATCGCAACGAAACGCAGATCGGCGTGGCGTTCCAACAGACCTTCGCCGCTGGCCGGATCCGCCGTGAAGACGTGTTCATCACCACCAAACTGTGGAACACCAATCACCGTCCCGAGCGAGTGAAACCGGCGTTCGAAGCCAGTTGCCAGCGGCTGCAGGTCGACTACATCGATTGCTACCTGATCCACACGCCGTTCGCCTTTCAGCCCGGCGACGATCAGGATCCGCGAGACGTGTTCGGGCACGTGATCTACGACGGCGAAACCCGTCTGATCGACACCTGGCGCGCCCTCGAAAGCCTGGTGGATGAAGGCCGTTGCAAGTCCATCGGACTTTCCGACATAACCCTCGATGCCCTGAAGGAAATCGTCGCCGCCGCGCGAATCAAACCGGCGGTGGTGCAAATCGAATCCCACCCGTACCTGCCCGAATGGGAGATGCTGGAATTCTGCAAGGCACACGGCATTATCCTGCTCGCGTTCGCCCCGCTGGGGCATGGCATGGAGCCGAATGTGCTTGAAGACTCGGTGCTTACCGGGATTGCCCGGCATGTACACAAAACCCCGGCGCAAGTGGCGCTGGCCTGGGCGGTGCAACGCGGCGCCGCGTTCCTGACGACCTCGGCGAACCCGAGCCGGATTCAGGAAAACTTCGACATCGCGCCCCTGCCACATCGGGCGATGCACGAGATCAAGGAAGAGATCACGACGCGGATTCGATTCAACTCGGTGGTGGAGACTGGCGTGCCCGGTTTCATCCCCCGTCGCTCGGTCTGAGATTTGTGCTGTGACATCGATCGGAGCCCTCACCCCCCGCCCTCTCCCGGGGGGAGAGGGAGCCTGATCTTCGTGGATTCAAATCCTGAGTTCTGCTCGATATTTCAGGTCGGTGTAACTCATGAAAACAACTCGGTCAGTCCCCTCTCCCACTGGGAGAGGGTTAGGGTGAGGGCAGTTTTTGAAGTGGAATACCATTGACCAGCCACCACAAACCCCACGCCCTATAATCCACCCCATTTCCCCAAGGCGAAAACCCGATGGACGTTTTCCAGACCATGCGTTTCTTCATCGCTGTCGCCCAAAGCGGCAGTTTTACCGCCGCTGCCGAGTTGCTGGACACCAACACCACCAACGTCTCCAAAGCCGTCTCCGCCCTCGAAGCGCGCCTGCATACGCGACTGATCAATCGCACGACCCGCCGCCTGGCCCTGACCGAAGCCGGCGTGCGCTACCTGGAACGCTGCGAAAAGATCCTCGATGACGTGCGCGAAGCCGACGAAGAAGCCGGCACCGCCCAGACCCTGCCCGTCGGGCGATTGAAGATCCACACCATGTCGGCCATCGGCAACCACTACGTGATCGACGCCATCGCCCGCTATCGCGAGATCCACCCCACGGTGATGTTCGACCTGAGCCTGACCAACCGCGTCCCTGACCTGCTCGAAGAAGGCTTCGACATGTCCATCGTGCTGGCCCGCGACCTGCCGGATTCCGGCTTCGTTGCGCAACGCCTTGGCATCACCTACAGCATCCTCTGCGCCTCGCCTGCCTACGTGGCAAAACGCGGACTGCCCAAAACGCCCGACGAACTCTGCGAACATGAGTGCCTGCGCATCGTCAACACGGTGATGCCGGTGGAGAACTGGACATTCGAAGGGCCCGACGGCATGGAAACCGTCACCATTCCTCTGTCGCCGTTTCACATCAACACCGCCGACGGCATGACCATCGCGATCAGGAAAGGCATGGGAATAGGCATTCAGCCGATCGCATCGGCCGTCGATGGCCTGCGGGCGGGAACGTTGGTGCGGGTGTTGCCGGAGTACCGGCTGGAGGAGTTGAACCTGTTCGCGATCTATCCGTCGCGCAAGTTCGTCGATGCGAAGATCAAGACCTGGGTGGAATTCTTGAAGCAGTCGATTCCAGAGTTGCTGGCATCGGATGAAGAAATCGTCGGAGGAAGATAAACCCGAGTGCAGCAGATATGGAGTGTCGACCCTCCATCACCTGCACCGGACTCAACCGTTGGAACAACCAGTGCCCATCACTTGATACTGCAGAACGTGCTGCTCGCCGTAGGAATCTTCGTAGGTCATCTGAACCGGCGATGGCGCACACTCATTGGCCGGCTCGGTGATGGAGATGACGTGTGCGATGTCCAGTTGGGTCGCGGAACCGTAGGTCTCGACCGGGGTGTTATTGGCCTCGGCAGTGTCCGCATAGGCGTGTGCGCCAAAACTGCCAAGCATTAAAACCAGCGCGATTTTCTTGAAGTTCATGATGTTCACCGTCTCGTTAAGGACCGTGTTTGTTCACGGGTTGGAGACGATGTTAAGGGGTGAGACAGTGGTGAAAAATCGGCAGGTTGGACAAACACTGTTGCTGGAATTTGTAGGAATGTGTGGTGCGTGCTTCGTTACATAAAGGTGTTTTAAACGTGAATGTTTAAAACACCAACGAACTCTCCCTTCAGGCTACACCGCCTTGAGTAAATGCCTACAAATACGCCAGAAAGGGCCGGCTTGTAGGCCAACTCCTTAGGCCTTATCTTCTCCCCGTCACTGCTCATCGGCAAAATGCAGAGGGCATTCAAGATCGATGGCTAGCCCTTGATCAAAACGCAGAGGCCGCGGCAGCGCCCCAGAAAAGAGCTCTACAGAGTTTTCTTCTACGACTGCCCTCCGCTGGACACCAAGCAACACAACCCCATTACTAAAAAACTCGTGGACTTCTCAAAATCCAGAGGCGGGCGGAGAAGTCCGCGGTGGGACGGCGTCGCGGGTTATCTGGCATGAACAGGGACCGGGATTACTTGAACACCGGCACAGCCTGATGATTCACATATCGGGGCTGATCTCAGTCTTGCACCTGTGTCGCTGGGGTACACCACCGCATTCATTCGATCACCGACGAAGTTGACGCAAGGTCATCCGAATGTTCAGATGCCGCCCTGTTTCAGGTGTCCCATGCCGCCGTGCATGGGGTGAAACGGGAAACCGGTACGTTCTTTTCGAACAAGTCCGGTGCTGCCCCCGCAACGGTAGGCGCGTGATGCTTTCGACACACCACTGTGGCCAGACGGCCATGGGAAGGTGAAGGCGTCCATACGCGCGAGCCCGGAGACCGGCCTGAAATGCTGTTTGGCAAAATCCTGCGGTGGGCGGGCATGGGCCGGTGTCGGCGTGTGCGCGATGCCTTCTCCTGCATGCTCTTCTGCGAAGATCCTTTCGAGAAGACAATGATTCGACCTTTCAACTCCCCGGCTCCCTCCCTGTTGTTCGGCTGTCTGTTCAGCCCCCTGCTGATGGCGGATGACGCGCCGCTCGAACTCACTCAGCAAATCGTTTCCGCGCCATCCGTGGAGTCCACGACCGTGGCCGACATGGCGCAGTTCGGCAGCAAGGTCGAGATTGTCACTCGCGAGCAGATCGAACGCGCCGGCCCCAGCGCCGATGTCAGCCGCGTCATGCAGATGTTCATTCCCGGCCTGTACGTCGCGCCGAAAAACGGCCCGTTCGACTACGGCACCTATTCCCTGCTGGGCGGGCGCAACGATGACACGCTGATCCTGCTCGACGGCGTGCGCCTGAACAATCGCCTGTATGGCGGCCTGTACCTGGACACCCTGCCGGCCAACGCCATCGAACGCATCGAAGTGCTCAAGGGCGGGCAGAGCCTGCTGTTCGGCACGCAGGCCGTGTCCGGCGTGATCAACATCGTCACCCGCAGCCCGCAGAGTCGCAAAGCCTCTGGCGAGGTGAACTTGGGCGTGGATACGTTCGGTGGCACCACCGAGGATGCGCGGGTCGAGAACATTTTCACCAACGGTTTCGGCGACCTGGGCCTGCTGGCGTACGTCAGTCATAACGTCTCGGACGGCTATCAGCCGTTTCGCAATCGCGACATCAGGAACAGCAGCGAAAAGAATCGCGCCTACGAAGTCACCACCTTCGGCGCCAAGGCCATTCAGTCCTTTGGCGATGACGCACGCCTGGAACTGTTCTACCAATACGCCGACGCCAACCTCGACTTCGCCCGCCCGGTGGACAACCACAAGACGACTAACGACCGCATCCAGCAGATTGCCACGGCGACCTTCGAACAGACCCTCAACGAGCGCCTGAGCTACTTCGTCAAAGGCCACATCAACGACTGGGACACCCGCTACACCCGCATCAACAACACATCCGATGGCGGCACAAAAACCATCAACCACAATGACTACTGGGGCTTTACCGACTGGGGGGTGCAGACCGAAGGCAAGGCTGAATTGCCTGGCGGCCACGTGCTGGTGTTCGGTACGGACAACCAGTGGTTCAAGGGTCAGGACGATGTGCTGATCATCGATAACGACAAGGCCGAAGCCCACGCGCTCTACACCCAGTTGCGCCCACGTATCGACGCCCTGCCCGACTGGCACCCGAGCATCGGCATTCGTCACGAAGCCATGAGCGGCGGCGACAGCGCCACGGTCGGCATGCTCACTTCGCTGTATGACCTCAATGAACACTGGGCACTGCGCGGCCAGTACGGCACGGCCTACAAACTGCCGAACGCCGAGCAACTGTTCGTCAACGAACCGGGCGATGAACTGGGCAACCGCAATTTGAAACCGGAGAAAAGTCGCAACGCCGAACTCGGCCTCGACTACAAGGGCATGCTGCTTGACCGCGACTTCAGCGCCAGTGTCACCTTGTTCAAACGCAAGATCGACGACTTGATCACCCTCGACGACATCCAGTGGGTAAACGGCCAGGGACAGATCCAGATGCGCGGTTTCGAGGCGGACGCGAAACTGGCGCTCAACGAGCAATGGAGCCTGCAAGCGGACATGACCCGCAACCTCACCGAATCGCGCGCCGGAGTGACGCTGAACGATGTGCCGAGCTTCTTCGCCCGCTCGCGCATCGGTTACGAGTCGGTTGACCGGATGTGGGGCGCGGGTGGTGCGATCCGCTATATCCGCGACGTGATCAGTTCGAAACAGGTCGAGTACGGTCACTACTCGGTGGTGGACGCCGACGCTTATCGCTACCTGGACGGCGCCCATCAGCACCGGTTGAGCCTGCTGCTGGAAAACCTGTTCGACCGCGATTACGTCACCAGCCGTTCGAACAACGTCGACAACCTCGGGCGGCCATTCACCTCCGAAGTCCGCTACACGTACCGTTTCTGATGGCTGAAATCAAAACCATCGACTGCGTCGACACGCACCCGGACTGGTCGCATGTTCCCGCTCATGCCCGCCACGTGTTCCTCTGCACCGGCCCGCGCTGCGCTCAGCGCGGCGCCTTGCAGATATGGAAAACCCTGCGTCGGCACTTGCTGGCGCATGACCGCATCGAGACACCGGGCGGGGTTTTGCTGACGCGTACGCATTGCCAGTTTCCGTGCAATCTCGGGCCGGTCATGACGGTGTATCCGGAGACCTGCTGGTATGGCGTACGCAGCCACGCTGATGCGCAGCGATTGGTCGAGGTGCATCTGGTCGGTGGCGAAGTGGTCGAAGATCTGCTGATCAAGGAGCGTCCATGAGAAGGCTGTTTTTGCTTGCGGTCGCCCTGCTTTGCGCTTCTCCGGCTCTGGCAGATGACTACCGCAATTGTGGCGAGACCTGGCACCTGCCGGCATCGCCACCGTTGCGGATTGTCGCCCTCAATCAGCATGCCGCCGATCTCGTGCTGGCGTTGGGCGCGGGCCCTGCGCTGGCAGGCGTTGCCTATCTGGATGACACCGGTACGCCTCAGACCGAGTATTTCGGCGTGCCAGTGATCTCGCCCCGCTATCCGTCGAGCGAAGTGCTGTACGCGCAGAAACCGGATCTGGTGGTCGGCGGCTTCGCCACGGCGTTTGGCAATGGCGTGACGTCACGCAGCGGACTGGGGCGCAACAGTGTTGCTTCGTATCTCCTGGAATCAGCCTGCAACGGGCACTCGCTGGATTACTTTGAACACATCCGCAATGACCTCTCGACCCTCGGCGCCCTGCTGCACAAACAGCCGCGCGCACGGGAGTTGAGCAACGCAATGGACGCTGATCTGAATAAGGCCAAGGCTTTAACCGGCCCGGAGAAGCCGCTGTCGGTTTTTTATCTCGACAGCGAGGTCAACGGACTGGACAGCGAAGGCGGACGTGGTTTCGTCACCACGCTACTGACCGCTGCCGGGGCTCGAAACCTGTTCGCCGACATCAACCAGTACCGCGTGACCGTCAGCCGCGAAACCCTGCTCGCCAGTGACCCGGACGTGATCCTGCTGGCCGACGCGCAATGGTCGCCGGCCAGTCGCAAGCGTCAGTTGCTGATGCAGGATCCCGTGCTGTCGACCCTGCGGGCCGTGCGTGAGGGGCGGATGATCGATATTCCCTTCACGCATCTGTTGCCGACGGTGGGCAGTGGTCGTGTGGCGCTGGAGTTGGCGGAGCGGCTCAGGGCCTTACCTTGAACATCACCGCGAGAAATCTCTGAAGACCCGATAGAATCCCGAGCCACTGGCCCCTGGCATCTGAATCATGCCACCCAATCCATACCTGCAGATTGATCAAGGAAAGACGCTCATGGGTTTGAGAACAATATCGTTCGCTGTATTACTTGCTGTGGTTCTGACTGCTTGCGGTGGCAGCAAGGACAAAGCTCGGGAGCTGGTCGAGTCCACTCGCTACGACGACTTCGAGTCCCGCCTGGA
The DNA here is from genome assembly GCF_054071635.1 of Pseudomonas sp. SDO52101_S400. NCBI lineage: Bacteria > Pseudomonadati > Pseudomonadota > Gammaproteobacteria > Pseudomonadales > Pseudomonadaceae > Pseudomonas > Pseudomonas sp. SDO52101_S400. The sequence continues at coordinate 74,392 of NZ_JBSVWF010000017.1, forward strand.
CGTATTGCTGGAATTCTTCAACTCACACTACTGGGCACTGCCGACCGACACCATTCGCGAAGTCGTGACCAAAAACCTGGATAGAGAAGCGACCAAAAACCAGATCATTGATGTCTACGCCGACCATTTCAACGAAGAAGAACTCGACGTGATGATTCGTGCCAACAACAAGAGTCTCGAGGAAACCGAAAGCATTCTTTCCAGCACCCAGGAAGGTCGCGCACTGTTCGACAGAGTGGTGGAAGTTCAGGCCGTGGTTGATCTGGTCATTGAAGATGCGGCAAAGGCCCAAACGACCGCAATCGTCGAGGCGCTGGATAAGCTGAATGAGCCTTATGTGAACTAGATTCGTATAGAAAACGGCTGCGCTCTTGGCAATACATCCAATGAAACGGAATTCACCTTATGTTTGTACGAAACAAACTGGTTCCAGAGTTAATGGTCACGAACATGCAGACCAGCCTCGCTTTCTGGGTCGGCTGTTTGGGATTCAACATCGCCTATCAACGCCCTGAAGACGGCTTCGCCTATCTCGATCTGAATGGCGCTCAAGTCATGCTCGAGCAAGTTGAGCCGAATGCTGGTCAGTGGCTGACGGCGGAACTGAGCAAACCCTTCGGACGAGGCATCAACCTGCAAATTGATGTGGCGGCCGTTGCTCCCATCATCGAAAAACTTGGCATCGCGCAGTTTCCACTCTACAGAACCTGCAAAGACAACTGGTATCGCGCTGACGACGTCGAAGTCGGCCAGCGTGAATTTCTCGTCCAGGATCCGGACGGTTATCTGATAAGGCTGGTAGAACGCCTGGGCGAACGTCCCGTTTGCTCGATCTGATCAAGGAAGAAAAATAATGAAAAAAACTTTCGGCCTCCTGCTTCTGATCTGCCTTTCCAGCAGCGTACACGCTGACGAATCCCCCATTGGCTTCCGGACCGCCACACTGCCGGACGCGCACAACGACCGTCCGCTGGAAATGGTCGTCTGGTATCCCGCCAAGACCACTGCCACCCCGCAGTTGATTGCCGACGATATCGTGTTCGTCGGGACGTCCGCCGTGCGCGATGCGCCACCGGCTGCCGGTGAGCATCCGTTACTGGTGCTCTCTCATGGTTATCGGGGGAACTGGAGCAACCAGGCTTGGCTGGCCACCGCTTTGGCCCGTCAGGGTTACATCGTGGCGGCGGTCAACCATCCCGGCACCACGACTCATGACCGCAGTCCTCAAGCCGCCGCACAGTTGTGGCAACGACCTGCCGACATCAGCCGCGTCATCGATGCGGTCACCGCCCGGCCCGAGCAACTGGGTGCCGTTTCGATGCGGCGAATTGCGGTAGCCGGCCATTCACTCGGTGGCTGGACCGCGCTCGAAATCGCCGGTTCACGGTTCGATCCCGAGCGCTTTGCGAAGGACTGCGCAGCCCATCAAAAACTGGCCAGTTGCTCCGTCTACAAGACGATCAACGTGGCCGACACGCCAGAATCAAAGAGCCGGATGAGCGCGGACTTGCGCGACAAACGCGTCAGCGCGATTGTTTCACTGGACCTGGGCCTGTCACGCGGCATGACCGACGCAAGCCTCGCCGCGCTGGCGGTTCCAACACTGGTGATCGGTGCTGGCGTGCCGTCCGAGGACCTGCCCGCCCAACTGGAGTCGGCCAATCTTGCCAAGCGCCTGCCTTCGGCATCGTCGCAGTATGTCGAGATCAGCGATGCCAGCCATTTCAGCTTCGTGGCATCGTGCAAGCCCGGTGCAGTGGCGCTGCTGGAAGAAGACTCGCCAGGCGACGGCATCATTTGCGGGGATGGCGGCGGACGTTCGCGTGAAGTGATCCAGCAACAGGTTGTGGCCTTGATCGACGGGTTTCTGAGCCGGTCATTTGCGAACTGATGACGGTGTTGCCTGTACAGCACTGGGCGGCACTTGATGAATTTGAAACCGAGAAAGCCATGACTGACCGTGAACAGCTTCACCGAAACGGCTACGTGCTGTTACGTCAGGCGATTCCAACAGCGCGGCTTGAGGACCTTCGCACGGTGTTCGACACCGGAATCAAACCCTCAAGCGAATGGCCTGTGCCCCGTGGCATGGATTGGCGCCACTCGCTGCTGGACATCGACCCGAAGGTTCAGAGCGTATGTCGTCTGCCGCCAATGCTGGCGGTGGTGGGCGAGTTGATCGGAGAACGCTTCTTCCTCTCCCAGGTGGAGGGCCGCGAGCCGCTTGCGAACGGCGGCCACCAGCAGTTGCACCGGGACTTGTCGGCGCAACGCCCCGGCGACACCGTCATCGCACTGGTGTATCTCGACGATTATGGCCCCGACAACGGCGCAACCCGCCTCGTCCCCGGCAGCCATCGCCCCGCACCGGGCGAACCCCCGTTCGATTTCACTGACGAGTCCCGATCCGTGCAACTGACGGGCAACGCGGGCGACATCCTGATCTTCGATGCCGACCTGATCCACGCCGGCAGCCTGAACCCGACCGGCGCACGCCGCCGCACCCTGTTGATCACCTGGTTTTCTGAATCGCTCTACCCCTCACACCTGGAAACGGTGAGCCTCAGAAATATTCGAATGGACACGACCGAGCGGTTCGATCCGACGGACTTCGTCCTCGACCTCCTGAACTGATGCAGCCACCCGCCACTCAAGGAACTTGACACCCCATGGACGAAACCACGCAGTACAGAATCGCCACCGTTGAAGATGCATTGACCGTCTGCGAACTGGGCCAGGTGCTCAACGCCGTCCACCACGCCGCCCGCCCCGACATCTACACCGCCACCACCGAAGATTTCGCCCGTGACCTGCCGCACTGGATGAACTACTTCGACAAACCGGGTCAGGTTGTCTTCATTTCGCACGTCGGCCAGCAGCCTGCAGGCTTCATCGCCGCGAGCCTCTCGGCCAGCACCAGCCCGCTGATGCAACCCATGAACATCGTGCGCATAGGTTCGGTGTGCGTCGCCGAGGCCTTCTGGGGCAAAGGCATCGGCCGTCAACTGATGGAGCGGGTCAAAGACTGGGCCATCGAACACGACGCCCAGGAGTTGAGATTGTCGGTCTGGCCATTCAATGAACGCGCGGCTCGGATGTACGCGGAGTTCGGGTTTGAGAGCCGCACCGTCGATATGGGTATGCGTTTGTCCCGGGCGTGATCGACGCCGAGCGTGCCATGACGTGTGCATTCTCAATGCGCACGTCGTGGCACAGCCTTCCTCATTGCACGCTGATGTATTGGAATTTCGCTTGGGCTTTTTCTACGGCATTGCGCGCCGCATCCTTCTGATCTTCACCGCCGGCATAGTAGATACGCATGCCATTGAGATCGAGCGACTCAAACGCGTTCTTGATGATGGCCACGTCGAGTGAAGTCCCCGCACCGATGATCAAGAAGCCGCTTTCGCCGGCAGATTTGGCGATCAGCAGTTGTTGTTTGAGTTGCGTGGCGTTGGCCCCGCCGCCGGCTGCAATCGCCAGATTGTCGGCGATCAGGCCGTGACTCTGGATTTTGGTGGCGGGCAGGCTGACCTTATTCTGCCCGGCGGGAAGCGTCATGACGTGGGCGTCGGCAGCTTCCCGGTAGATGGTTTCGTCGCTCTTGCCGTGGGATGCACAGCCGGCCAGAACAGCCAATACAGACGCAGCAACAAGTAATTTCACGTTCTTTCCTTGTGAGTGTGGCTCCATGAACACGCAGGATAAGGGAGGGTGCCGTTGGTCAGCAATTCATTTGACTTGATTGCCTCAGGCAACTATATAGTTGCTCAAGGCAACCATCTGAGCAACCGCCATGTCCGCACCCCTTATCACTGAACGAGCCGACATCGTCCGGCAATTCAACCGTTTCTACACCCATCAGATCGGCGTCCTGCAGGAACACCTGCTGCAAAGCGACTACTCGCTGACCGAACTGCGCATTCTCTACGAACTGGCCTCCGGCGGCGATCTGACCAGTGCCGACCTGCGGCAGATGCTGGGCCTGGACGCAGGTTACATGAGCCGGATCATCAGCGGCTTCGACAAAAAAGGCCTTATCCAGAAAGTCCCCTCCGCCACCGACGCCCGTGCCAGCCTGCTTCACATCACCGACCTCGGCCGCGAGACCCTCGCCCCGCTGGAACAGGCGTCGCGGCAGGAAGTCATCACCTTGCTCGAACGCCTGACCGAGCCGCAGCAGCTGCAATTGATCGAATCCATGAAGCAGATCCAGACCTTGCTCGAGGGCCGCCAACAGCCGACCTACCTGTTGCGCGACCCGCAACCCGGCGACATGGGGCTGGTGGTGCAGCAACAAACCGTGATCTACACCCGCGAATACGGCTGGAACTGGGAGTTCGAAGCGCTGGTCGCCGAGATCGTCGCCAAGTACCTGCGTGAATTCGACCCTGCCAGCGAGCGCTGCTGGATCGCGGAAAAGGACGGCAAGGTGGTGGGCTCGGTGTTTGTCATCCGGCACGACGAAACCACGGCAAAACTGCGCATGCTGTTTGTGGACGCCAGTGCTCGGGGGTTGGGGATCGGCAACCGACTGGTTGAAGAGTGTCTGCGCTTTGCCCGGGATGTCGGGTACAAAAAGATGATTCTGTGGACGACGAGCAATCTGGTGGATGCGCGCAAGTTGTATCAGCGGGCGGGGTTTGAGTTGGTGGAGGAAGAGCCGATATTCAGCTTCGGCAAGGAACTGGTGAGCCAGACCTGGGCGATTGAGTTGTGAGACTGTGTTTCGTCTGCCCCAACATGAAACGCCCAAGGTTCTGGCGCGCTCTGGTGATTCGGAACACGCGAGAGCCTTCAGCGATGTGCTATGTCGGGTTGCAAGGGCACTTGCGCTCAGTCATGTTGTGCGTGCCCCTCCAGAATGTCGAATGCATCATCAAGTGGCGCATACCCAACACGTTTTCTGGTTTCGTCAATGGAAAGGCGCTTGTAGCGGTTATCCGAGACTCCATGGATAACATGGAATCCGCTCAGCTCGGCCTCCACGGAAGGAGTGCAAAGCGTCAATGCCAAACGCTGTCCCACTGAAAAATCACCGCAGTTCAAAAATCAATTTGCCTGCCGCCGATTTGAGTTTCCGTATCGTTCTGACCGGCAACCATAGCCGAAGCACTGATTGCATTTTGATTCGCCCAATCACGAAGTTTTGTGAACTCGTCTTTACGCATTTTGCTCATGGGTACCAAACGCGAAATAGTCGTTTCAAAATCAGCCATGGTCAGGTCACTTTCGTCACCGGATCCGCTCATTCGCCGTGAGAATGCTTCAATCAGCGAGTCCCCGACCCACGCTTCGATTTCAGCACCGGAAAGCACGACGTCTTTACCAAAATTCGACTCGCCTCCCAGAGCAGACAACCGATCCAGATCAAATTTTTCCGGGTCACGTTTCAACTTCTTCAGGTGTATTTCAAGAATCTTCTTTCTTTCCTGTGTCGACGGAAAATCAACGAAAAATATTTCGTCGAACCGCCCCTTCCGCAACAGTTCCGGAGGCAAACTATTGATGTTGTTAGCGGTAGCAAATACAAAAACAGGCGCCGTTTTTTCTTGCATCCACGTCAACAGTGTGCCGAATACGCGTGTGGCCGTGCCACCATCGGAGGCTCCTCCGGAAGAACCGGAAAGTCCTTTTTCAATTTCATCGATCCACAGGATGCAAGGCGAAATGGCTTCGGCAGTGTGGAGTGCGGAACGAATATTTGATTCTGAAGAACCCACCACTCCCTGGAAGATTTTTCCCATATCCAAACGCAACAAGGGCATATTCCAGGAAGACGATATGCACTTTGCCGTCAGCGACTTGCCGCAGCCAGGAACTCCGGTCAAGAGCAAGCCTTTCGGGGTTTTGACACCAAACTCCTGAGCCATCTGCCCAAAACACTGGCTGCGTAAATGGAGCCACTTCTTGAGAGTCGCCAGCCCTCCAACATCCTCAAGATTCACCGTGGAGTCGATGTACTCCAGGATGCCTGTCTTCCTTATGATTTGCTTCTTTTCGAAAAGCAGATCCTTTACGGTACTTTCATTGACACTCAGACTGGATACCAATGAGCGAGACAAACTGTTGTCAATCTCTAACCCCGTAAGTCCCAAAGCGGCGTCAATAAGTTTATCTTTGGTTTCACCAGTCAGATCGATCTTGACGCTACTGTTGCCTTGCCAGGAATTAACAAAGTCATTGACCTGACTTTTAACTTCCTCTCTCGACGGCAAAGGAAAATCAATCAACGTGATTTCTTTCTGAAGATCGTTGGCAATTTCAAAGCTCGGCGCCACGATGATGCAATTACTTCGATATCCACGCGAGCGAATATTTATGGCCAGATCCCGAAGTCGACGACGATAGACAGGATTCGAGCTTGGGGTAAGGTAATTATGAGCATCACAAAAAACAAAAATGTTTTTGCTGCTCTCCTCCTTGGCTCTTTCTTCGCAAAAGTCCAGGGCCATTTTCAAATCAAAGGTTTTATCCCCGGCCACGACACCATTTATCTGAACACCCAGCGTCGAGTTCCAGACGAATAAACGATGGCTAAGTGCCTTGGCGATTTCAGAGATTTCTTTGAGGGCACGCTCTTCCTCAAAAGTTTCAATGACCAGAATCGCGTAACGCGCCTTGAGGTAATCTGTTATCTGCTTGGTACGGCTCATGCCTGTTATCCCTGCGCCTGAACTAAGTTATACATGCATTGGAAGACCGGTTTTGGTAACCCCGGAGTTTGAAACAACAAACTCGACAGGTCTCCCGGCACGAAAAAAGTCAATATCGACTCTATCGCTTGTCTTGATAATTTGTTTGTGCTGATAGGGATGTTTCGCGTTTTGCAGATACCGGCCCGCCAGCGTCAAGTCCACGGCTTTGACAACTCGAATCATGGCCTCATTCTGGAATATTTCTTTTGGCGTATAACCTGTATAAAGAATCCAGTTCTTCTCGCCATCGACGGCATGTATCAGTTGTTCCAGGGCTGGCGCCTGGTCGAGCGGTTCCCCCCCAGACAGAGTAACCCCTGCAATGTCCATTGCGTTGATCTTCTTTGCCAGGTCATGAACAGATATCAGCGTACTCGCTACGCGAGCGTGGGTAGTCTGATTGAAGCATCCCTTACAATTCAGCGCACAACCCTGCACCCATAATGTCAAGCGCAACCCGGGGCCGTTAACGCTGCTCAAGTCCATATGATGCACATTGATTTCCATCTAGAAATTGGCCCTGAGAATTTGAAGGGTTTGTTCTTCATGGACTACGGTATAGGCGGGCTTCCACTCGGTCACAAGCTCCGCAGTCGGGCGGGAAAGAAGCGCCTCAAGCTCTTCAGTGAGTTTTGTGCAAATATCGCCTTTGACACCATGCACTTCTTCCGTCACTTGATCGCCTGTAAACGTGACGTGAATGCTGTATTCGTAACTGGGTCCGAATTCAACCTCAAAGCCTTGACCAGTTTCTTTCACCCTCGATGGAAAACCTGATGCATCTATGCGTTTTACGGTTTCATCGATGGCTACGCTGACATACGCTTTCTGAAAGCGTAAAGCCAAATCAGCCATCATCGCTTCATCGTTGGCCGAAACAGTTCCCCGTTCAATGAGGAGTTTGTAGGAGCCCTCCTCAATCTGGCAAACAAACAAATTGAATTCATCAGCCGTTTTGCCACAAATCGCTCTGAATTGCTGCTGGCCCATATAGCCTATTTTGCTCAGCACCTTTTTACTGAAGTCGCTGGCAAATACTGAAACCAGGCCAGTTGTCGGGCTAAGGCCCATCTTGCCGAAAGCTTTGGCAATGGCCTCTTCATCAACATACGAAAATTCAAACTTCGTGCAATGAGACATTGTTAAAGCTCCAGCCTGCGACCGGAAACAGTGACTTCGGCATTCTGAATAGCATTCAACACGTCAGGAGCAACCTCAATATTGCGTACAGGCGCCCCGGCGGCAAGCGTTGCATCAGTTGATACATTTTCTGAAATCGCGGCTGAAGTATCGGAGTTGACCACCACCCGACGTCTTTTGGTTGTCTGTGGTGCACTACTGTCACTCAGGAGACTTGCATCAATCGTTTCCAGCAGCCCTCGGATTACCATAAACGGGTTTGATGTGAGCTTGTCATAGAGTCCAATGTACAACAAAGCATCGATACCATCATTGAACTCCAATTTAATGGCGTAAGTTTGGCTATCATTGCCAATGATCCCAATGCGCGAGAGTTGGTTCAGGTCTTTTGACAACTTCGCCCAAGCATTCCCATCAAACGACGCTACAATTAATTTGGTCGCAGTTGCAGCAAAAGCATTGCTACCCGCTTTAACCTCGTCAGCATCGAAATTCTGATAGCTGAGCAGAATTTCCTCCCCTGCAGAAAACCCCAGAGCGGTGGCCAGATATTCATTTGCCGAAAAATCGACATCCGCGTGAAACTTCAAACTTTTGGAATAAACATAAAGACCATAGATAGCTACCAACCCATAACCTATTGATTTCAAAGCATCTTTCGGAGACAAAACAGCAAAAACGACAAAAATTAAAACAATGATTCCGTAACCGTAATTTACGTACGTCTTTGTACTGAATTTTTTATTCCTGTACATCGAAAACGTTTTGCCGGGAACATATTTTTTTGACGGTGCAAATAGAATGGTGCCTGCACCAAAAAAAGCCATTGCAATGAACCCCATTATGGCCTGGTTTATTAACCCTTTCTGCAACCCTTCAACAAACATCCACGCACCACCAGCGATGAAAGCAGGTAAGGTTGCAAGCAATAAAAGCCCTATTATCTTGCCTTTGGTGTCCATCACCATTTTCCACATCGGGATAGTTTTTATCATTTACAAACCTTCTTGAGTTAGCGTAGAAGCGACTAGCGAGAGGATAGATGGCCCTATGCTACATGACGATCTTGGGTTTATCACGTCTTAGGGGGACCTGAAGTAGCCAGGCAACTTATTACGTTATAAGACCTCTCCGAACTCCTGACCTTCAACCACTGCAGTGGCCAACCCCGCTTCATCTCCCTGCTGGATGCCCCCGTCTGAAACCGCTACCGTTCCCCCATCCAGAACAGGAAAACCACGCGCCATGCCCATCGCCGACAACCTTCTCGCCTTCACCCTTGCCGCTACGTTGCTTACTCTGACTCCGGGCCTCGACACCGCGCTGGTCCTGCGCACCGCCACCGTCGAAGGCAAACAACAGGCCTTGCGTGCTGCGTTGGGCATCAACGCCGGTTGCCTGTTGTGGGGCGCGGCGGTGGCGTTCGGGCTAGGGGCGTTGATTGCGGTGTCGGAGCTGGCCTACAACCTGTTGAAGTACTGCGGTGCGGCATATCTGGCGTGGCTCGGGTTGAACATGCTGCTGCGCCCTCGCCGCTCGCTGGCGCCCGCCGAGGCCAATGGCAAACCCGGGGCCAACTGGTTTTTGAAGGGCATGCTGGGGAATGTGCTCAACCCGAAGATCGGGATTTTCTACGTGTCGTTTCTGCCGCAGTTCATTCCGCAAGGGCAGCCGCTGGTGCCGTGGACGTTCGGACTGGTGAGCATTCACGTCGTGCTCGGGTTGATCTGGTCGCTGGTGTTGATCGGCGCGACGCAGCCGCTGTCCGGGTTTCTGCGACGGGAGAAAGTGATTCGCTGGATGGATCGCACCACCGGGATGATTTTCGTGCTGTTTGCGGCGCGGCTGGCCTTCAGCAAGCGCTGACTCACAAACTCAAGTCGCCCTCTTTCGCCGATGCAAGATTGAGCAAACAGAGCGCTTGCCTAGCACATATGGATATTCGTATATTCGAAACCCCATATGTATTCAGGGCACGTTCATGCTCACCCCCGCCACCGTTTTCAAATGCCTCGCTGACGAAACCCGCGCCCGGGCCACGCTGCTGATCACCCGCGAAGGCGAGTTGTGCGTCTGCGAGCTGGTCTGCGCGTTGGACGACAGTCAGCCGAAAATCTCCCGTCATCTCGCGCAATTGCGTACCTGCGGCCTGCTGCTGGATCGTCGTCAGGGTCAGTGGGTTTACTACCGGCTCAATCCCGACCTGCCAGCGTGGATTCGCACGCTGCTTGAAACCACGCTGGCCGCCAACACCGCGTGGCTGGAAGAAAACAGCGCCCGGCTCGAAGTCATGGGCGATCGCCCACTGAATACATTTGCCTGCTGCTGAGGATCGATCATGCGTGTTCTATTCATGTGCACCGCCAACAGCTGCCGCAGCATTCTCTCGGAGGCGATGTTCAACCATCTGGCGCCGGCCGGATTCGAAGCAGTCAGCGCCGGCAGCTTTCCCAAGGGCCAGGTGCTGCCACGCAGCCTGACCACGTTGCAGGAGGCCGGTATTTCCATCGCCGGGTTGAGCAGCAAGGGCAACGACGCCTTCGAAGACAACCCGCCGGATATTGTCATCACCGTGTGTGACAAGGCCGCCGGTGAAGCCTGCCCGGTGTACTTCGGCCCGGCCCTGAAAGCCCATTGGGGGCTGGAGGACCCGTCAGAGGTGAGTGGCGACGAGGCCGCCATCAACGCAGCCTTCCACGCCACCCTCGCCCGAATCGAAACCCGCTGCCGGGCCTTCCTCGCTCTGCCCTTCGCCCAACTCGACCGCGATGCCCTCACGCGCGAGCTCGATCGTATCAGTACGCTGTGACCGGAGCCGTCATGACCGACCTGCCCAATCTCGATACTTCATTGATTCAGAAAACCACCCGCGACGACGGCTTCCACAAACCGCGGATTCTGCTGCTCTACGGCTCAACCCGCCCACGCTCCTTCAGCCGGTTGCTGGTAGAAGAAGCCGCGCGGTTGCTGGAGCACTTCGGCGCCGAGACACGCATCTTCAATCCCTCGGGCCTGCCGCTGCCGGATGACGCGCCCGGCGATCACCCAAAGGTCCAGGAACTGCTGGAGCTGATGCAATGGTCGGAAGGCCAGGTCTGGTGCTCACCCGAACGCCACGGTGCGATGTCGGCGGTGTTCAAGGCGCAGATCGACTGGGTGCCGCTGGCGCTCGGTGCGGTGCGCCCGACCCAGGGCAAGACCCTGGCGGTGATGCAAGTCTGCGGTGGTTCGCAATCGTTCAACGTGGTCAATCAACTGCGCGTGCTGGGCCGCTGGATGCGCATGTTCACCATCCCCAACCAGTCTTCGGTGCCCAAGGCCTATCTGGAGTTTGACGAAGGCAACCGCATGAAGCCTTCGGCGCTGTACGACCGGGTGGTGGATGTGATGGAAGAACTGGTGAAGTTCACGCTGTTGCTGCGTGATCGCCCGGATCTGGTGGATCGCTACTCGGAGCGCAAGGAGTCGGCGGAGGAATTCATGCAGCGGGTCAATCAGCGCTCGATCTGAAAACCCGAATAAAAACCGGCGCGATGGTTCGCGCCGGTTTTTTTATACCTAGACCTTACTTGCTGATCGAAAGCAGTGTCGCTTTGCTGCCCTCCATCCGGAACGAAAACTTCACCCGGTCCCCCACCGCCACGCCGGCCAGTTGTTCCTGAGTCGCAGCGAATCCCATGGTCATCGGCGGCCACTGCAACGCGGCTACCGCGCCGTGGGCGATGGTCACGGTGTGCTTCGTGGCGTCGATTGCCTTGATCGTGCCCTCGGCATTCGCCGCAGGTGCCTGTTGCGTGGCGGACTGCATTTGCATGCCCTGCATATCGTCCATTTTCATGCCGGGCATGTCTTCTGCCTGCACGGTAAAAGCGAAAGCAACCAGCGTGCCGGCAACAGAGATCGGGATCAGTTTCATGAGGTTTTTCCTTCAGGTTGGTTTTTTTCAACGGACAAGTGACGGCGGCGCATCAACCGATACGCCGCCGGGATAACGAACAGGGACAACAAGGGCGCCGTCACCATGCCGCCGACCATGGGCGCGGCAATGCGGCTCATGACTTCGCTGCCGGTGCCGCTGCCCAGTAGAATCGGCAAAAGCCCGGCGATGATCACGGCCACGGTCATGGCTTTGGGGCGTACGCGCTGCACGGCGCCTTCGCGAATTGCCGCGATCAGCCCGCGTTCGGAGTGATCACCCAGGTCTTTACGCTCGGCCCAGGCGTTTTTCAGATAGAGCAGCATGATCACGCCGAACTCGGCGGAGACCCCGGCCAGCGCAATGAACCCGACCCCGGTGGCCACCGACAGGTTGTAGCCCAGCAGGTAGAGAAACCAAGCACCGCCACTCAGGGCGAACGGCAACGTGGCCATGATCAGCAACGCTTCATCGAAACGGGCGAACGTCAGGTAAAGCAGCACGAAGATGATCAGCAGCGTGGCCGGCACCACGAGCTTCAGGCGGGCATTGGCCCGTTCGAGAAACTCGAACTGCCCCGAGTAGCTCAGGCTCATGCCGGGCTGCAACTTCACTTGCTCGCTGACCGCGCGGCGCAAATCAGCCACCACCGAAGCGATGTCCCGCCCGCGCACGTCGATGTAAACCCAGCCGGACGGTCGGGCGTTTTCGCTCTTGAGCATCGGCGGGCCGTCCGTGACCCGGATTTTCGCCAACATGCCGAGGGTGACCTGACTGCCCGAGGGCGTATAGATCGGCAGTTGCTCCAGGGCGCCGGGCGAATCGCGCCACTCTCGCGGGTAACGGATGTTGATCGGAAACCGCGCCAGTCCTTCGATGGTTTCGCCGACGTTTTCCCCACCGATGGCGCCGGCCACGATGGACTGCACATCACTGATGTTAAGCCCGTAGCGACCGGCGGCGTTGCGGTCGATATCGACGTCGATGTAACGACCACCGGTAAGTCGCTCGGCCAGCGCCGAACTGACGCCGGACACGGTTTTGGCCACGCGTTCGACGGCCTGGGTTGCTGCATCGATCTGGGCCAGATCGTTGCCGGCGACTTTCACGCCGATGGGGCTTTTGATCCCTGTGGCAAGCATGTCGATACGGTTGCGGATCGGCGGAATCCAGATATTGGTCAGCCCCGGCACCTTCACCACGCGGTCCAGTTCTTCCACGAGTTTTTCCGGGGTCATACCCGAGCGCCATTGCTCGTGGGACTTGAACTGGATCGTGGTTTCGAACATCTCCAGCGGCGCCGGATCGGTAGCCGTTTCCGCGCGGCCGGCCTTGCCGAACACATGCTCGACCTCGGGAACAGTCTTGATCAAACGATCAGTCTGCTGCAGCAACTGCGCGGCTTTTTGCGCTGACAAACCCGGCAAGGCCGACGGCATGTAAAGCAGATCGCCTTCGTCCAGCGGCGGCAGAAATTCGCCCCCCAGACGCGAGACCGGCCACGCGGCACTGACGAACACCAGCAGCGCCACCACCAGCGTGAACTTCGGTCGGCGTAACACCGCATCCAAGGCTGGCTGGTAGATCCGGATCAGCCAACGGTTGAGCGGATTGTGGCGCTCATCCGGAATCCGACCGCGAATCCAGTAACCCATCAGCACCGGCACCAGCGTCACCGACAACCCCGCTGCCGCCGCCATCGCGTAGGTCTTGGTGAACGCCAGCGGACCGAACAGCCGCCCCTCCTGAGCCTGCAAGGTGAACACCGGAATGAACGACAGCGTGATGATCAACAGGCAAAAAAACAGCGCCGGCCCCACTTCCGCTGCCGCGTATGTCATCACCTGCCAATGGCGCTCGCCCTTGAGTTCCTGCCCCGGATTGGCGGCGTGCCACGCCTCGATTTTCTTGTGCGCGTTCTCGATCATCACCACAGCGGCATCGACCATCGCACCAATGGCGATGGCAATCCCGCCCAGCGACATGATGTTGGCGTTCAGCCCCTGATGACGCATGAAGATGAACGCGATCAACACCCCGACCGGCAACGAGATGATCGCCACCAGTGACGAGCGCAGGTGCCAGAGAAAGATCCCGCAGACCAGTGCGACGACAATGAACTCTTCGAGCAGTTTGTGGCTGAGGTTGTCCACGGCGCGGTCGATCAGCTTGCTGCGGTCGTAGGTGGTGACGATCTCCACACCGGGCGGCAGGCTGCTTTTCATGTCGTCGAGTTTGGCCTTGACCGCGGCGATGGTCTCCCGAGCATTCTTGCCGCTGCGCAGAACGACCACGCCACCGACGGTTTCGCCCTGGCCGTCCAGTTCGGTGATACCCCGGCGCGTGTCCGGACCGGTCTGGATCGTCGCGGCATCGCCCAGGGTCACCGGCACCCCGCCGACGCCAAGTTTGAGCGGGATCGCCCGGAAGTCATCCAGCGTCTTCAAATAGCCGGACGCGCGCACGATGAACTCGGTCTCGGCCATCTCCAGCACCGCACCGCCGGTTTCCTGGTTGGCCTTGCCGATGGCTTCACGCACCTGTGCCAGGGTGATGCCGAGACTGGCCAGTTTTACCGGATCGGGCTGCACCTGATACTGCTTGACCATGCCGCCGAGGGTGGCGACTTCAGCGACGTTGGGCAGGGTCTTGAGCTCGAACTTGAGGAACCAGTCCTGCAACGCGCGCAACTGCGCAAGATCGTGATGGCCGCTGCGATCCACCAGCGCGTACTGATAGATCCAGCCGACCCCGGTGGCATCCGGGCCCAGCGCAGGTTTGGCACTGGCCGGCAGACGACTCTGGATCTGGCTCAGGTACTCCAGCACCCGAGAGCGGGCCCAGTATTGATCGGTGCCGTCCTCGAACAACACGTACACGAAGCTGTCACCGAAGAACGAATAACCGCGTACGGTTTTCGCCCCCGGCACCGAGAGCATGGTGGTGGTCAGCGGATAGGTCACCTGGCTCTCGACGATCCGCGGCGCCTGCCCGGGGTACGGCGTGCGGATGATCACCTGCACGTCGGACAAGTCCGGCAATGCATCGATCGGCGTACTCTGCACCGACCACACACCCCAGCCGGTGACAAACAACGTCGCCAACAGCACCAGAAAGCGGTTGGCCACGGACCAGCGAATCAGCGCGGCGATCATGGCTGACTCCCCGAGGCTTCACCTTCCGTCTCAAGCGGCGCAGCGACGATGCCCTTCAGACTGGCCTCGGAATCGAGCAGGAACTGGCCGGAAGTCACAACCTTCTGCCCTTCTTCCAGGCCTTGGAGGATCACCGTTTTGCCGTCGCTTTCCTGTCCGGGCCGTACTTCCACCGGGCGATAGTGACCCGCGTCTTCGGCCAGCATGACCAAGGCCCGCTTGCCGGTGCGGATCACCGCTTCACTCGGAACCCACAGGCTGTTTTGACCGGTCGAACGATTCAAACGAACCTGCGCCGTCATCCCCGGCCGCAAGCGACCCTCGGCGTTGGCCAGTTCGACCCGCACGCGCAGGGTGCGGCTGTCGGGGTTGGTGTCCGGAAGAATGGCGCTGACCTTGCCGTTGAACACGGTGCCAGGAAATGCCGGCAGACGCGCTTCGATGGATTGCCCTTCGATGATGGAACCGGTCTGCGCTTCCGGCACCGCCACGGCTAGCCAGACACTGCCCAGACCGTTGACCCGCGCCAGAGTTTCGCCGCTCGCCACGGTCATGCCGGTGCGCACGTTGAGTTCCTGTACCACGCCGCCCACCGGGCTGGTGACGGTGAGGTTCGGCTGAACCTTGCCGCTGCGTTCCACCTGGGCAATCAGGCTCGATGGCATGCCGGTTAGTTGCACGCGCTGACGCGCTGCTGCGATCAGGTCGTGGTCACCGCTACGCTTGAGAGCCAGAAACTCCGTCTGTGCTGCCGCCCAGTCAGGTACGAGAATGTCCGCCAATGGCGCCCCCGCCGCCAGCACATCCCCCGGCGCCCGGGCGTAGACCCGTTCGACAAAACCGCTGGTGCGGGTCTGGATCACCGCCACGTCGCGCTCGTTGAAGGCCAGCACACCTGTCACATCGAGATTTGAGGTGAAGGCCCCACGCGTGACCGTCGCCGTGCGCAAGCCCAGATTCTGGGTCAGGCCCGGATCGATGCTGACCGTCGCATTGCCTGCACCTTCGCTGGCGTATCGCGGCACCAGTTGCATGTCCATGAAAGGCGACTTGCCCGGTTTGTCGAACTTCTGTTGCGGGTACATCGGGTCGTACCAGTACAGGGCCTTGGATTCGGTGCCCTGCTCCGCTGCCGCGCCGGTTTCGCCAGGCAGGCGCTGATAAGCCACGCCATAGCCCGCAGCAACACCCACAGCAAGGGCGAGGCCGACCAGCCAGAAGCTGTTGTGTTTTTGTAGGTTCACAGGCTGGTCTCCCCATAAGCGAAATGCAGGCGCGCAGCGGTCAGTGCGCGCTGTTCTTCTACGTCGATCTGTTTGAGGCGGGCTTCGATGAGTTCGCGGCGGGCGCTGACCACCGCGTTCAAATCGCCCTTGCCGGCGCGATAACTGGCCAGGCTTAAATCGACTTTCTCTTTGGCCAGCGGCACGAGGCTTTGCTGACTGCGCCGCAGCGCCCGGTCGAGCCGCGCGTAGTCGGCCAACTCGTTTTCCAGTTGCTCGGTGTGCTCCCGGGACAAGGCTTCACGCTCGGCTTCGAGCTGGCTGAGTTCGGCCTGCCGGGCGGCGATCTTCGGGTTTTGTCGCGATTCGGGAAACAGCGGCAGATCCCAGGAAAACTGCACGCTGACCATGTCGCCGAACTCGCGGCCACGGTGCTGGTAATCCACTTCCCAGCTCCAGTCGGATTTTTTCTCGGACACTGCTTCCTGAACCTTCGCCTGCGCTTCGCGGGCCATGGGCACAAACGCGGCCAGCTCGGGATGGTGTTGCAGTTGATGATTGAAGGTGGCGGGCTCGACCGACCACTGCGGCAGGTTGCCCTCGAGCTGGTCGTTACCGGCGGTACCGATCCAGCGTTTGAGCGCCGCCCGGGCCTGAGTGCGTTCCAGCGTCAGGTTGTCTTCCTGCTCCGCCAGTCGAGTGGCTTCCTGCTTCGGCGTCACCGCATCGGCAGGCTGCGCCCGGCCGCCGGCGATCTGCGCTCGAACGGTATCGGTCAGCAGGCGGTTTTCCTTGTAGAAGTCCTGAAGCAGCGCCTGTTTGCGCTCCACCGAATAGCTGCCGATCCACGCCAGCGCCGTGGCCTGACGGACTTTCAGACGTTCGACGCGACGTTCCGCCGCCGCGCGCTCGACGCCAGCCTCGGCGACTTCGATACGCGCCTTGCGCTTGTCGTCGTTGGGCATGTCCTGGCGCCAGCCGACCATTTGCATAGTCATGAAGTCTTTATCGAGGCTGTAGCGATCCGGTCCGCCCACGGGATAGTTCTGCACGCCCAGCACCAGTTTCGGATCGGGCAGCTCCCCCGCCGGAATGGCGGCACTGCTGGCGGCCTGGATTTTTGCATCTTGAGCGCTCAGCGACGGTGCGTTGGTTTCCGCCAGCCGCAGCGCTTCATCGAGTGTCAGCGCGGCGGCGAAGCCCGGCCACGCGAGCACGCTTGCCGCAAGGCCGGCCGCGAAGGGCCAACCTGTGCACTTGAATGTCATGTTTACGATTCCTGTGATCGTCCGCTGCGCGCGGCGCAAAACACGCGCACAGCCAATCCACTCCGCCCGGGCGGAATGAGTTTTCAAGGGAGACAGGAATCAGACGCGGGGCGGTCGCCAGACCCCGGACGGGGTCGCTACGGGCAGGGAATCACTGAAGAAAGTATGTGTCACGGGGCTGAACACGGTGACAAGGGGCTTGAGGATGGAGACTTGCAGCACACCGCCGGTCTTGCACTCCTGACCCGGCTTGCAAGGCGTGCCGTGGTCGGTGGGGCTTTTCATGTCCTTGCAGCAGTCCATGCCCATGCCGTCCATCATCGCCATGCCCATGGCTTGCATCGGGCAGGGTTCTGTCGGTGCCTGTACGCCCGCCATCCCGCTGAGGGGAAGCGCCAGGCTGATCAGGAAGATGAGACAAAACCGCAGGTAGCGTTTCATGGCCGGAAGTTTAGTTGCGAAAAAAGGGATTCACAATCAAGTGCCGGCGATATCAACGGATAAGCATTAAGCCAGGATTAGCAGCGGAAAATCATGCAGCGGTCGAACGATCACCTAACCTCATTGGTTGTGTGATCAACCGGAAGCAGCCCGTCCCATGCGCAATGCATTGAAATTATTGTTGTTCGTCGCTCTGCCACTGTTCGGCCCGGGCCTGACAACCGTGTCGGCCGCCGATTTGTCGAACGCAATCGACATTGGTGCCCCGCTTCCCGGGGTCAGCCAAAACGATTTGCAAGCGCTGCAACAGCGCCTCGACGGCCTCAAACAGCAAATTTCGTCCGCCAACAACTACAACCAGCTCGAAGGTCCGCAGGATCGGGTGCAGGCGTTCATTCTGGACATTGATCGGTTGTCGGCGTCGCTGTTGCCGCAGCAGGCTCAACTGACCGTGCAACTGGGTGTATTGGGGGCGACACCGACGGAAACGGTTGCCGCCGAACAGGCTGACATCGCAGCACAGCGGGCAACGCTGATCGAGCAGAAGACCAAAGTCGACACCGCCCTGAAAAACCTGGCGACACTCAAGCAGAACGCCACAGACCTGATCACACAAATTGCCAGCATTCGCCGTACGTTGCTGGAAAGCGAACTCACCCTGCGCACTGACAGCGTACTGAGCCCTGATTTCTGGTCACCACTGGTTGATCCTGACTCTGATGATCGCCAGCGCCTGCAGATGTTCGTCGATCAGATCAAGGAAACCGGCACCGAAGCCTGGCGACCGGGCCAACGCTTTTACACCGGTGCGCTGGTGGTGCTGGCCTTCATCGTCTGGACGCTGGGCCGACGACTCGCCGACCGTTGGCTGGCATGGGTGTGCATTCACCGCATGCCGGAAGGACGGCTGCGTCGCAGTTCGCTGGCGTTCGCCTCAGCACTGGCGACATTGGCGACCACCGCGATTGCCCTGGAGTTGTTGTACTACGCCTGCACCCGGCATGTGCCACTGCCGCCGATCCTGGCGACGTTCTCCGACGAGTTCCAGAAAGTCGTGTACGCCTGCGTGATGATCACCGGCCTGAGCCGCGCGTTGCTGTCCACCGAACATCCATCCTGGCGGTTGCCGGTGATTGCCGACCCGGTGGCACTGACGCTCAAGCCCTACGCACGAATATTGGCCGCAACGCTGTTGGTGCTGGTGACAGCGGTGCAAGTCGGCAACGCGTCCGGCATGAGCAGCCAGATCGTGATCACCGGCCGTGGTGTGATCTCACTGGTGGTGCTGGGCATCATCACAGTACTGCTGATGCGCGTTGGCAAGGTGCGCAAGGCATTGCTGGCGAACGCAGATCCGCAAGTGACCGGCAACACCCTTGCCGGGGTGATTTACAGCGTTACAACCCTGGCGATGGTTGCGTCGCTGGGTGCCTTGCTGACCGGGTATGTGTCGCTGGCACGGTTCATCACCTATGAAGTGGTGTGGGCCTTTATCGTGCTGTCGGGTTTCTACTTGCTGATGCAGTTGCTCAAGGACAGCTGCGAATACTTCTTCTCGCCCCGCCATTCCAGCGGCAAGGCGCTCAAGCAACTGTTGGGTGTCGGCGACCGGCGCCTCGAACAAGCCTCGACCCTGCTGGCAGGTGTGGGCCGCGCTGCGTTGGTGCTACTGGCGGTGATCACATTGTTCGTGGGTGGCATCGGCACGACCCTCGGCCAATTGGTGACCAACATCGGTGCGATTCTCGGCGGCGCCGGTCTGCGCAAACTGAACATCGTTCCCGGGCATTTGCTCAACGCGATGCTCGCGTTGCTGATCGGCATTTATCTGATCCGCGCCCTGCGCCGCTGGCTGGACAACGAATTCCTGCCCAAGACCGACATGGACCCGGGCATGTGCGCCTCGCTCAGCACACTGTTTTCCAATATCGGCTATGCACTGGTGGTGTTGCTGGCGCTGTCTTCGCTGGGCGTGAAGTGGACCAATCTGGCGTGGATCGTCAGCGCCCTGTCAGTGGGGATCGGTTTCGGCTTGCAGGAGATCGTGAAGAACTTCGTCTCCGGTCTGATCCTGCTCACCGAACGCCCGGTCAAGGTCGGCGACCTGATCAGCATCAGCGGCGTCGAGGGCGACATCCGCCGGATCAATGTGCGCGCCACCGAGATCCAGCTCAGCGATCGCTCGATCGTGATCGTCCCCAACTCACAACTGATTTCGCAGAACCTGCGCAACGTCACCCTCGGCGGCAGCGCCCAGGGCGTGGCGACACTGGAGCTGATGTTTCCGCTGGACATCGACCCCGAGCAGGTCAAAAACCTGTTGCTCGACACCTACAAAGAGCACGAAATCATCCTCGAAAAACCGGCGCCGTTCGTGCGTTTCAGCAAACTGTCGCCCGATGGCATCACCCTGACTGTAACGGGTTACGTCGACAGCCCGAGGATTGTCGGCAAGACCAAGAGTGATTTGTTGTTCGAGATTCTCAAGCGGCTGGGGGCGGCGGGGATTGAACTGGCCAAGCCGCCGAGTACCTGAGGGAAACCTTATGTGGTTCTGTACCACTGCGCGCCTGCCTGATCAGGCCTCAGGGGTTTCCACGGACTCTGGAGCCGTTTCCGCCGCCAGTTTCAAGCGATCTGCCTTGCTGATGTACTTCGGCTTGTTGCTTTTGGGAGCCAGTTTGGCGTTGGCCTTTCTGGATTTTTCCTTGAAGAGCTGTTGCAGTTTTTTCTGACGGTTCATGGTGTTCTGCCCTGCTTGAAAGTTGTCGCATGATATCAGCTTGAGTCCGGCACCGATTCCTTGTGCATTCCTCACACACTATCGAGCCGGTCGCGCAGAAACTCGATGAAACGTTGCGTCTTGGCCGGGAGCAATCGCGTCTCGGTCAGTGCGTAGACCGAAACCGGTGGTGCCTGCCATTGCTCCAGCACTCTGCGCAATGTTCCGCTCGCCACGTCCTGGACCGCGACACCTTCCGGCAGCAGCGCGATCCCCAGATCCAGAGACGCCATACGCCGGAGCATGCCCACACTGTTGAGTTCAAAACGTCCACCGACCTCCACCTGTACGCTCCCTGCTTCACTGGTGAGCGTCCAGCGGTCAGAACCGGAGCCGCGCATTCTGAGGCATTCATGATTGATGAGTTGGGCAGGTTGCTCCGGCTCCCCGGACAGTTCGAGATACCTGGGGGATGCGTAAAAACCACGCTTCATACTCGCCAACTTGCGGGCAATCAGGTTTGAATTCGGTGGTTCTCCCATCCGAATGACGATGTCGACCGGGTCGCTGACCAGATCCACCTGCCGTGGTGTGAGCTCGAGATCGAAGCTGATACCCGGATATTCACGGGCAAACTCGGCAATCAACGGCGCCAGATAGATTGTGGCAAAGTCCACCGGCATCGAAACCCGCAGCAAACCACTGGGCCGGGCAAGCATTTCGCCCAATTGTTCATGGGCCAGCCTCGCCTCTTCCACAATCCGTTTGCAGCGATCGAAATAAAGCTGCCCGGCCTCCGTCAACTCGATCCGGCGTGTCGTGCGGTGCAACAGACGCAAGCCGATGGCCTTCTCCAGGCCACTGATGCGCCGGGAAAGCGTTGAGTTGGGCATGCCGAGAGACTCCGCCGCCCCACGAAAGCCGCGCTTTTTCACAACTTCCACAAACAACGCCATGTCGTTCAGGTATTCCAAAAGATTGCTCCACCAGTGGATCAGTCATTTCAATTCAGACGGATTTATCCCGAATTTGAATTGACTGATGATAGCCCCATCACTGCTGAGGAGCACCGCGATGAACCCACTTTTTTCTGAAATCCAGGTAGGCCGCCACACCCTCTCCAACCGTATCGTCATGGCACCCATGACGCGTTCGCGCGCCGATGATGACGGTGTACCGACGGATCTGGTCGCGACTTATTACGGTCAGCGCGCCAGTGCCGGGCTGATCATTTCCGAAGGCGTGTTTCCCGTTGCACTCGGTAAGGGCTATACCCGAACGCCGGGTATCGAAACCGCCGAACAGGTGGCGGCCTGGAAGCAGGTCACGGATGCCGTGCATGCCCGTGGCGGTCGCATCTTCATGCAACTGATGCACTGCGGACGAGTGTCCCACCCTTCATTGCTCGCCAATGGCGCTCAGCCGCAGGCCCCCTCTGCCATCAAGGCAGCGGGACAGACCTACACCGCCAGCGGCTTGCAGGATTTCGTCGTCCCGCACGCCTTGACCATCGTCGAAATCGCCGCCGTCGTCGAAGGCTATCGCCAGGCTGCACGCCGCGCGATCGAGGCGGGTTTCGATGGTGTCGAGTTGCATGCGGCATCGGGTTATCTGCCGGAGCAATTCCTGTCCACTGGCAGTAACCAACGAGAGGACGAATATGGCGGCCCGGTCGAAAACCGCGTCCGCTTCGTGCTGGAAGTGCTCGCCGCCATGGTCGATGAGATCGGCGGTGACCGGGTCGGCATCAAGATCTCGCCCGAGATGAACTTCAACGACATCGTCGATGCCAACCCGCAGGAAACCTACACGCATCTGGTCGAACAACTGCGCGCGTTCAATCTCGCTTACCTGCATGTCGCGCTGTTCGGCGCCACGTTCGACTACCACGCAGCGCTGCGACCTCTCTTTGCCGGGCGCTACCTGATCGGCAGCGGTCTCGACAAAGATACCGCCGAATCCCTGATCTCCAGTGGCCAGGCCGATGCGGTGGTATTTGGCAGTGCGTTTATCGCCAACCCTGACTTGCCCGAGCGTTTGCACAGCGGTGCCGAGCTCAACGCTGCGGACAAAAACACTTTTTACGCCCCGGGCCCTGAAGGCTACATCGACTACCCGACCCTATCCGCAGAGGCTTGAGAAACGCAGCCATGCTCCATTGTCGGTGATGCTCTGGCATCGCCAGATGACCTGGACTTCATAGCCATCAAGCACCCGCAAGACGGCGCTCCGGCAAGGATTGCCGTCATTGAACCTGTTGCAAAAACTTCACCCCAGCACGTCAGTGATCCACCGCACCTGCTGCTTCAGATCCCCCACCTTCTGCTCGCATACGCCGTGCCGTGCCCGTCCAAAATGAGCCAGCGTCTGCTGTTTGTGCCGCAATCGGTGCTGCCACTTTGTGACAAACGCCGGACTACGCGCCTGCAACTGCAGCGGCCCGAAGTACAGTTCCTCGGCGGTGTAGGTCACCGGTTCTCCCCACTCGGCGACGATGATTTCGTAGTCGAAGCGGTTCTCCCGCAGGACTTCTTCGCAGAGTATTCGGTAGTCGTTGTCCATCAGCCATTGGCGCAGCGGCTGCTCGCCGCCGTTGGGTTGCAGGATCAGACGTTCGCGACCGCTCAGGCGCGCCTTGCCGGCTTCGAGGATGTCACGGATGGTTTCGCCGCCCATGCCACACAGGGTAATCGCCGTGATCCCGTCTTCCGGTTCGACGGCCATCAAACCATTGGCCAGACGCACGGTGATCTGCTGCTCAAGATCGTTTTCGCGCACGGTGCGTTGCGCCGAACGGTACGGCGTCTCGGCCATCTCGCCCGCCACCGCCGCCGCGATCGCGCCACGGCGCATCAGGGCCACCGGCAGGTAGCCGTGATCCGAGCCGATATCGGCCAGCCGCGCACCGGCGGGCACGTGCGCCGCCACCCGCTCCAGGCGCATGGACAATGTCTGTTCGTTCAACCGCAACCCCTTTCACTCTGAACGTCCGGCTCCGGTGGCCGGATCGGGGCGCGATTCTGGGGGGCAACGGCGGGGATTTCAAATGCGCGTGGTCGGAATCGTCAACTAAGGCACGGGTCAGCGCGTTCTACGCGTCAACCACGCCCCCCAGAACAGACTGCTGAAAAACCGGATGGCCTCACCGAACCCGGCTTCATGCAACAGCTTTTGAACCGCCGCCTCGGAATGGGGAGGATCGGCACCCTGAAGGATTTTCCCCAGCTTGGCCTTCACCTCATCTGCGCTGGCACCGTTCTGGCGCCAGCGTTGTCCCCACGCTTCCAGCAGTAACGGTTGGCTGGCGTATGCATAGTGATTGCCAGCCACGATCAGCGGAGCATCCGGCTTCAAACGCGCCCGAATGGATTGCAGAAGCGCTCGCTTGGCCTCATCGCCTTCCAGATGATGTAGAACGCCGATCACCGTTGCGGCGTCGTATGACTCATCGGCCGGCAAGTCGTCGACTGGCCCCAAATGCAGATCCGTGCGCGCCAGCAAGTCATGCGAACGCAACTGCTCGGTCGCAGCGGCCAGCATCGGCTCGGAAGGGTCAACCGCCATGAAACGCCAGTCCGGCTCCAGACGCCCCATCGCGATGATTTCCTGGGCTGTCCCACCTGCGCCAACTGCCAGAATCCGCGCCGAGCCCGCGTTACCGAGGCTGGCCGCCAGCATGCACGCGGCAAGGTCATGGCAAGCGTCATACCCCGCCAGCGCAATGCGGCTTTGCTTGCCATATTCATTGGCGCGGGAGGTGTCGAATTTTTCAGTCGATGAAGAGTTCAAGGGCGCTTCTCCGTGTCCTTGAGTCACCCTACGTCACAGTGATCGACAAGAGAAATTCATTGATTTTATGCAGTGCATTCCCGCCAGGAATGCGGGAGGCGCTGACACCTAGACCAACACCGTCAACCAAGCCGACAGCAACAACAAAAACGCCAGCCCGGCATTCATGCGCCTGAATGCCCGTGGCGAACCAAAGAGCCGCGCACTGCCCACGCCCAGCAACGCCCACGCCGTCATGCACGGCAGGCAGACCAGCAGAAACACAAAGGCCAGCGACAGCATCCGCACACTCTCGTCGCCGTTCCCGCCAAACACGCTCACCACCGCCACCGCCATCATCCACACCTTGGGATTGATCAGTTGCAGGCCGGCAGCGCCATAAACACCAATTCCCTCCTCATCCGCCGTTACAGGATCCAGTGACGGCGGCGTACTGCGAAAAATCTGCCACGCCAGCCAGCTCAGCCACAGTACCCCTGACCAGGCCATTGCCTGCTGCACGCGGGGATAGCGCAGCAGCGTTTCGCCGACGCCGAGCCCGACCACCAGCACCACCAGTGCCGCCGACAGGCAAGCGCCAAGGATGATCGGCAGCGTGGCGACCATCCCGCGCCGCGAACTGTGGCTCATCACCAGAATATTGGTCGGCCCCGGGGTGATCGAGGCGACGAAGGCAAACAGCAAAAAGGGCAACAACGATTCCATGGCATGGACTCCGGATCAGTTCAGGGAGCCATGGTCGCGGTTGCGCGACGATCAGTCTGGAAGGTTTGAGCAGCGCTTGAGGAGCCACGCCGGGATCAACGACTCAGGTGGCCAATGCCTGCCAAGGTTTAAATATCCTCACCAGCCCCGGTAACGAAAAGCACATGTACTCGTGCTTCGCCACCGGTTACGACTACCTTGATAGCCTGGAGGGATAAACCCACCACGCACAGAGCATCAAATAATATCCAAAAGTTCCAAATCCGACCGAACCACTCTGGAATCCTCTTCAGACAATTGTGCCAAGAGAGACTCCAGCCCGTGCCGAGCAATTATTTCCTTTATTTTGATGCACGCAATATCAAAAGCGATTGCAGGGCTTCTTCCGGCCGAGAGCACAAGCCCTGCTATTTGCAACATCATCTCTTCCACTGGATGAGAGAAGCTGTCTTCCATTTCATTCAGGGCATATCCAACTTCCGTCTCGCCCTCAACCCAGGAAAAGCCTCTTTTCTTGCTACTTCTGAGTTTAAGCCGGCAATAAATCGGATAATAATCAAACATCCATAGCTGTATTTCTTTATAACTTTTCACTGCTGACACATTCACCCCCTCAATGCTCTACAACCATGGATGCGCAAGCTCAGCAAAATAGCGCCGCTCAAAATAAGGCAGATTAACTAAATGACACCTGCCCTTTTACCTCCTCCTTCGACAATCGCCCCCCCGCTAACACATTGGAACTTTCACCACATTGAAACCAGACACTTCCTCTATTTTCCGTATCTTCACCTTCGGACCATCCCTTCCAGATACTTAAAGGGCGCCTTGCTCATATCAAGTCCCATATCAACTATCAACGACCTTACCTCATCAAACTCTTCACCACTGAGAAACACGTCATACTCGCAGATATGGTCACAAAGAATCTCCAATGCCAGACTCTCTTCATTGTGCTTGACGTAATCCAGTGCTCCCTCAAGAAATAGCGTGTCCAACCGCCCCTTTAGCTTGACGCCAAAAACCAATATACGTTTCGAATACACAGCCTATCTCTGTATTTAAAAAGGGGACAGCTTTATTAATTCAAATAAATCTCCCTCTTTTCAGTCCACAATTTTTTAAAAATTACCGCATACCACTATATGGATCAGCCACAGAACCTCCGAATTCAGCTATTGCCCCTCTAATTTCCCCTGCGACTTCAAACGACAGCCCTTCAACAGCCTGAGCACATAGAAAATCAAAAAAACCTACAAGGCCGAGTCTTGCAGTGACCGCAATACCCCCCTCAACAAATTCCAAATTACCACCATCCCAGCAGGATATCAAAATATCCTCCAGCGCCTTCTTCAAAGAGTCATTCAAGACCGTATACGTATGCCACTGACGATCACTAAGCTCAAACAGAATATCTACAACGCCTATCTTATCCAACCTAACACTCTTGCAGCTTTTAACAAATTCAAAAAACTCAATATACAATTCACCTTCTGACATGGAGTCCGGCAAAGAGTAATAATACGAGATGTCTTTCATTTTTAAAAATCCACTGAAATATGGTCAAACCAAGGGCTTCTATAAAATTTTTCATCTAGACCATACAGAAAGGCACAGAAAGGGGGACACCCATCAACCTTGACTTGAGACCGGCTAATGGGTGTCCCTTTTTCAGGAATTCAAACGCCTGTGGTCGGCCACAGCGATTACCGAGCGGTGACAGGAACTCGAAGAACTTGACGCTAATCAAGCAACTCATGCCTAAGGAGGTGAAACTCTACTCCCAGTTTCCCTTTCACCTCTTCTGCGCGATCGGTCATATCCACATATAACAAAATTGGATATTCGGGAAATTCGTGTTCCACAGCTTCCCCGTCAAAAGGATCCACATTATTTTTTTGCGTAAAGTGCTCTGACTCTTTATTGCCAGAAAAATAATACTCCCCACCATGATACGAACTTTCTCGCCGTTCAAAGGAGAGTTTCAAACTTTCCTCGATGCTCAAACTGGCTGCAAAAATGCTCAAATCTTTCACACCATATAAATCGTAAGCAGCCATTCTCACTTCCTCGGCAACATAATACTTGGAGCACGACTAATCGCAGACGTAGTCGAATCATAAATCATGAAATTCACCTCTCGGCCTGCTTGTTTAGTTAACTGATTAACCAGATCAGTCAAGCCTAATGCTTTCAGGTCTTTCTGTTCGCGCCCCACCACTTCTTAGCTTGATCCCGAGATCGTCCGCTTTATTCAACAGCTCCGGACTCGCTGAAGACTGGAATTTTTCTATAATCTTCGACCATAGTTCATCTCCTGACAAACCTTGACCTGAGTACTTATTCACAATCTCACTCCAAGTTCTATTCGGGTCAGCTTTGCTCAAGGAATCAGCCATTTTCCTATTAAACATTAACTCTCGTGCCGTTGACCTCAAGTCATTTCTCATAGGACACAGAGTCGTCTATCGCTTTGGCAAAGCAGATAAAACAACACCGGCGCAGGGCCGGTGTCAAATCGAGACTGGGATCTACAGATAAATAAGCACCCTGGATTTCCGGAGATATTTATTAACTATTTCGACTTAATGTATCCAGAAGCTTTTCAAATGCTTTAGGGACAATATCTTTCTCCTCTGGAGAAAGCAAAATATTCATGACCTGCTCATCACAAGCACAGTCATATATATCAATGCCTACCCAGCCTTCAGACCAAAACTCTACGGTCGCCAGCTTATTAAAGCCTTCCAGCTCTATCCGCTCAAGGTTACCAAAATCCCCGTTGGCGAATGTTGAATACTCTACGGAGTAGCCTTTCAATAGAGGCTTAACTTCTTTATTAAACTGAAAAGCGTCCATAAGCCCTCTCACTTACTATCTAGCACAGTAATATTTTTTACCTCAGGGAGATGTTCTCCACCCTGTTTATTAAGCAAGTACTGCTGGGACTTACTTGCGTCCAATAAAAAAGGGGACACCCATTAGCCGGTCTCAAGTCAAGGTTAAAAGCCACCGCGCCCTGCAGTTT